>JAKZSO010000052.1:0-6648 GCA_047517625.1 Alphaproteobacteria bacterium | reverse complement strand
CCCCAGGAGAGCGACACCTACCTCAACTTTTCAACATCGACCGGGACATCCCCCCAACGTCACCCTCCCTCCCATCGACGCGACGCCCGAGGAGATCGCCCATGCGCTGTTCCAAAGGCCACCGCTTAAGAAGCCGAAGGCCAAGGAATCAGGCGAGTCCTGACATATCCCATCAATAGGTTGGCCATGAAACTGCTGTGGCTTGCCGCCATCGGGGCGATCATCGCATCGTCACAGGTTGCTGCACAAACCGATGAGACCTGTATAGCTTACATGGAGGCCGACGCTGCATATCAAGCCGTCCTTCAAGAGATTGGGGCTTTCGAGAAGGATTCGCCGCTCGGAACTGAGCTGTTTGGCCGTCGATATGCAGATCGCCGTAAACTGGAGGCTGCCGCCGAAGTGCGAGCGCGCGCGTACAAAGAAGTTTATCGAGGGCCCACGAGCAAAATTCCTGTCGTTATGGAGAAGTTGCGCAGGTTAGACCGTATGCGCTGTCGAAGGCGGTTCAGAGGCTAGTTCTGCGTAGTCACGCATATAATTCCCAAAAATTTCGCCATCGACGCTTGGCGACTGACGAATTGTTACGGCGCTGGCAGCGATATTTGGTTCAAAAAGATCGAGCGAAATGGGACGGCTGCGACTCTGAAAAAAACTGTTTTCCGCCGCCAGCTCCGCCGACCTTGCGTTGAGGCGGTTGATATCCAGGGCCATCGCCTCTGTTTCTTGAGAGCGGTCAAACAAATCCAATTGAATCCGCGAATTTTGTTCCGTCAGAAGCGCCACCTGCTGATTAGCTGCGTCCAACTCGCTCCGGGCCTGGACCAACTCTCCCTGCGCGCGGTTTTGTTCCGCCTGGGCTTGAAGAGTCAGCCCGTTCACCTGGTTCAGGTCCCGGCGCAGGACATCGGCCTCGGCGGTCAAGCGCGCATTGAGGTCCACCAAGGGTGCCGCCTCGGCGCGCAGGGCTTCGAACTCACGGGTCCGCTGAACGCTCTCGGCATTCACCGTCGCGATCTCAGCCTGAAGCGTCAGCACTTGGCCAACCTGTTTTTCGCGCTCGGCGTTGGCCGTCGCGATCTCCGCCTCAAGTGTGAGAATGCGCCCTTGTTGATTTCCGCGATTTTCGTTTGCCGCCGCGATCTCCGCCTGAAGCGTTATAACCTCGCCAACCCGATTTTCGACCTGGGCTTGCGCCTGGTCCAGGGTCTGTTGGGCGGCGGTTCGCCTTGCCTCGGCCTCGGCCGCTTGAGCCTGGGCCTGGGACAATTGCGACCCCAATTGCGCCGCCCTTTCCGCGGTCAACGCCTTTTCAGTCAACAGCGCCTGGTTTTCGCCGCTCAAGGGCCGCCCGGGCGGCAGCCAAATCATTTCGCAACAGGGCGACCTCGACGCCAAGTTGTTGATTGAGCAAATTGATCCCCTCGACTTCGCTCTGCAAAACCGCCGCCTCCGCGACCCGCCGGGCTTGGGCCTCGGCGGCGGCTTGGTCGATCGGCGGGTTGTCAAGTTCGGCCTGCACTCGGAGATTTTCGTTCATCAGGTCGGCGACTTGGGCCTGTAAGGCTGCTAGATTTTCGGCCGTTACACCCGGCGGCAGTTCGGGCCGGGCATCAATTTTGGCTTGAAGCCCGTCCGCCCGCCGCTCGGACACCGCCAGCCTTTCCACCAGGGCCGCCAATTGCTCTTGCATCCCGCCGCCGATTTGGAACCGCGTGGCCTGGACCGGGAACCTTGTGCCGTTGGCAAGGGTGAGCATTCCTGAAAAAGTGTCGCCGTCAAATGTAACATCTACGATGTCTTTTCCCGGCGCTTCGTCGTCATCGGGATCATCATCGCGTTCCTGGAATTCGCCATAAAGGCGTTGGCCTTCGGTCACCGCCGCTAGCCTGAAATCCCGATGAGGAATGCGGACAATGTATCCGTCGCCCTCCCGGGTAATCAGCCACACTGCTTCGGTGTCAACGGCGCCAAGGGCGTTGAACAGATCGCCGAGAATCGGCAGGCCACCGAGGGATTCGTTTGACAGCTTGACTATCCAGGCGCCTTCCGGACCGCTTGCCGCCAGCGCGGGGATCGGCAGCGCGATCAGTGCGAGCCAAACCGCCCGCACTGCGACGCCAAATAATGAATGGTCGCCCCGCCCCATTTGACCCCCAAACCTTTAGGTCTCCCAGCCTGCCCGCCCTATTGGAGGCATTATGGCGAGACTTCCGCTCAAGCACTAGTTGCCAAGAAGTCTGTGGAATCCCCATATGGTGTGCGCCCCGAACAACAGCGCAAGATATTGAGGTTTGCGAAGAGTTCTTGCTTTGATTGGTTAGCGGGGCGGTAGGGCGGCGGCCGGTGGCTGGCCAGCAGGTTGGGGTTATTGGCGGATGATGCCGGCCTGCTCCAATTCCGCGTGTGCGGGGAACCACATTTCGTCGGGCGGCGCCTCAATCGTCTTGATCGCGAAGGCCGGGTCGACACCCCGCTCTAACAGGAACTGCAGTTCGACCAGGACATCGTTGACGGCATCAGAATAGACCCAGGCGGCAAAATCGAATTCGTCACCCCAGCCAAAATCGGTCAGCGAGGTTTCGTAGAACTGGCGCATGTTATCGGCTTCCCATGCGGTCTGGTGGAACCCAAGCCGCGCGCCGCGCTGCAGGGTTCGCACGTCGCCGGCCAGGAAAACGACAATGCAGGCACTGGCGCAATCGCCAACGACGTTGGTGTCCAAACCAAAATTGATGATCACGTCGGCCATGGGGTAGGCCGCAAGAATATCGCCGCCGTGGGACGTCAGCTGCATTGTCGTGATGCCCGGATTGGCCAACAGAAGGTCCTCAAGCCATTGATGATCCAGATCATGGATCTCGGACAAGCCGGTGTCGTAGGCCAACACGTTCCCCAGAATCTCGAATTTTTCATAACTTGCGACGATTTCCATCGCAATCTGATTTCTTTGTTTGGCGGCCATCCGATACCACTGGACGGCCTGTTCGTTGTCTTCAAGCACTCCTTCGCCGAGATCGTACATCGTGCCCATCAGAAATTGCGCGTCGGCGTAACCCTGGCCCGCAGCCAAGCGGTACCATTCCAGCGCCCGGAGATCATCAAGGGGAATGCCGTGGCCCTCGTCATGCATCATGCCGATGTGGGTTTGGGCCTGGGCGTCGCCTTTATCGGCCAGCGGCTGTAGCAGCGCCAATGCGGTCGCGAAATCCGACCTGCCGTAGGCGGCAACACCATCCTCAAGATCCCCCGCCCAGGCGGGAGCGGTGACGGCAAGCATAGCCCCGGCGATGACTGCCGCGAATTTTCCCATAGGCGGATACTATCGCAGCAAAACGCCCGTGCGGTCGATTTCTGTGACGGCGCCCAAGGCGTAATCGAGCACCCGGAATTCCACGGAATCCGGCACCCCAGCTCCACCCGTCCACCCCGCCGCGCGGACGGCATCGCAGGACAAGCGCTGGGTGACCTGAGCCTCAGCGCCCGGATTGAGGAGATCGGACAGACCTGGCAAGTGAGTCGTCTGGAAAGACTCCGCTGGTTTGTCGTCTTGGCCATACAGGATCACCAAAACTTCAACCCGGCCCATTTGTTCCGGTGTTTGATTTCGGATAGAAAACGCAACGCTTGCGGTGGATTGGCCACCGGCGCAGTCGGAGAGAAAGGCGCCATCCAAGGCGACGCTGGCGGCCACCGTGTTTCTGTTCGCAAATCGCTGTTGATCCCGGTCGCGCCCAGCATTCGCCAACGACGCCAAGGTCATTGGGTTGGGAGGAACATCGAGAATGTCCTGAAGATATGAAACAGGCACGGCGAACCCCAAATTTTCGCCGTCCGGGATTCCGAACGTTGCGACACCAATGACTTCACCCTTCATATTCAGGATTGGCCCGCCGCTGCTGCCCGGGGAGATGGGCGCAGAAATCTGAAACACTCTGTCGCCATCGACGAAGCGGAATGCGCTGATGATGCCGTCGGAAACTGTTCCTTCGAGGCCAATTGGGTTCCTACTGCCACGATCGGCTGGCCGATCTGGACCGAACCGGATTGGCCAAGCCTCAGCGCATCGTTACCCGCAATCCCTGGAACCGAAAGGATGGCCAAGTCGTTTTTTTGATCCAACCCAAGCACCGCTTCCACTTCAAAGAAATCCATCCCACCGACGAAAGCCACAGCGGCGTAATGGATGCCTTCGACCATGTCGGCGTTGGTGACGATCAACCCCTCGCCAATAACAAAGCCACTTCCCTGGCTGACGGGCTCTTCGTATTTGTCGAAAACAACCAACATCACCACAGCCGACAGGGCCAGTTGGGCGATACGCATGACGTCCTGGGCGCTGGCGGCTCCTGACCACCCCATCAGACCGACCGTGGCCACGACAGCGGCCAAATTTTTGCGCAAAGAATTCATGGCTTTCCCCTGCATTTTCCTAGGGTAGCACGGTTACAACCAAACTCGCTTCGGTAACCGAGACATTTGGGATGTCTCGGAAAATCTCATGGAGGCGAAACCGCATGTCGCTGGGCAACGGCGCAAATTCCATGGCCTGCAATGTCGGCGGCAAATCGGCGGTGACATCGCGATCTGCAATAAAGCACTTCACCAGGTCGACTCCCGCCGGTTCCTGCATATCAAAATTGAATTGGAAGAACGGTCCGGGCATGGAAATGCGGGGCCCACCGCGAATCGCTGGATCTTCGTGCAGAGCATTGGGAAACATTTTGACCAGGATATTGTCGTGGCCTTGCAAATAAAAACAATAAAGCCAGCCATCTACATCTGTGGTCAGATACAAAACCAGGGCATCGCCGATGCGATAGGTGGGCTCCCGGCCGCGGTTGCTTTCCAGCTCGAATCTGATCACCCCCGGGCGGTTAACGGCGATCCGGCCGAATTCCCGTTCGGGGCGCAGCGGCAGCAGCCCATCATCGATCGTATTAAGCGCCGCCACACGGCGGGCGGTGAAGATTGTTCCGTCGGCATCTTGCAGATGGATGTGGACCAGAACCGAATCGCCCTGGTCCCAGTATTTGCCAGAAAGCGCATAAACCCCGGGGCCCAGGGCCGCCTCTGGATCGAACAGCGTGATTTTCAAGATTGGTGGAACCCAGCGTGAACCGCACATGCAAATCGATGGAACGGCGTTGGTCGCCCGGGTTATCCGCCCGTGGCGCCAAACTGCGCAGAATGTCGGTGCGGTCCCGCAGTTCCTGAGCAAAGGCCGCGCCGACCCATGTTCCGATCGCCAGGATCAGAAGCGGGACCAAGCCTGCGCGAACCCATCCCACCTTTCAGTTCCCTAAAGGCCGCCAAAGTCGGCGCCGGTGATGATCCATTCCCAATCATCCAGCCACCAATCCACGGCGCCGCGGCGGCAGGTGGTGACGCTGCCACGCACGGTGCCGTTGGCAATGATATGTTCGTGGTGCAAAATTCCACAAACCCGGCCGTCACCCGTGGCATCCATGCGCCACAATAAAATCTCGCCACGATTATCGTTCTCCGGGTTGGCCCACAAGAAGACGCTAACCCGGCACGCCGGTTGCCAATGTCTGGGTGGTGGCGCCGGTAATCTCGGCGGCATCCCCCGCGGTCAGTTCGAACCCGATCCGCGCTTGCAGAAGCTGAACCATGTCGAACGGCAGCCCGGCGAGTTCGGTATCGCCCCGGGGGGCTGCCAACAGCGCCCGCATTGCCGGGCTGTCGTTGCTGGCCTGTGGCGAGACCGAAGCACAGGCGCTAAGGGCGGCGGCGATGGCTAGGACGGCAAAAAGTCGCAACATGGGATAGAAGCTCCAAGTGCTTAGGCCGCCATCCCGTCCGTTGGGATAGCGGCCTAGGTCCATTAGAGGCCTTCGGCGTTGATCCGCCGCTCTTGGCTGCGGATCTTGGCGATGGTGATTTCGCCGGGAACGGCAAACACCCGCCCGGAAACGCCGATCCGTGACAGCATCAAGTCCAGGTTACGCACAAGCCGGGCATCCTCGATGGTGCTCTTGTAGGAAATTTCGCAGTGGCGCGGGATGCAAAAGATCGGGGTGTGAGAATCGTAGCCGGTGAAAACCACCAGATAATCCTCGATCAGCAAGGCGTCTTCATCGTTGAAGCCGTCGAACACCAGGGTCCATGTGTTAAGTAACCCGCCGCCGTCCGCGATCACACCGCCGCCTTGACGGGCTTGGTCCGACAACATTTCTGTAAGAACGTCGCCCAGGGCCGATGCCAAAACCTTGGCATGATCGCCAACCGATTCCAGCAAGCAGTCGTCGTTGCAATTGAACGGCGCGGTCCAATTGTCTGGGCTGTCCACTTCAAAGTTTCCCAAGAACCGGCCATCGGGCATGTTGATGAGGCGGCCTTCGATGCGCACCGACACCCGGGTCGCGACCTGGGTCTGCACGGCGCTGGAGTAGATCGAAAAACTCACGGCAACATCGATGGGCGGACGCTGAACCAGCCGCGCCACAGAAATAATTTCTTCATTAGTGCGGCGGGAGCGATCCTGGGCCAAATTGCCGGTGACCGCGACTTCGTCCCAAACATCGTAGCCGCCGACGTGCAGCTCGTTCATCAGGCTGGCCAGAACCCGGTTAAACATGTTCAAACGCCCCTGGCCAAACGCCGGGCCGGTCATCGCCATCGACC
>JAKZSO010000051.1:0-4907 GCA_047517625.1 Alphaproteobacteria bacterium | reverse complement strand
GGGACCAGCTGGCCACGGGATTGATTTTGATTCGCCCAGCGGAAGCTTCGATCACCGGCAGCACGGCGCGGCGTTGGCCTTGGTAGCGTTTGCGGCCAGTGATCCAAGTGTCAAAACCATCAAGCGCGGGCCCCAGGGGTTCGACTTTGCGAATCTGGCAGCAAAGATCCGGGTCTTTGGTCCAAAGATCGCCAAGCGGATCCAGTTCGGCAAGCCGCCCGGAATCCGGGTGCACCGACCGCACGTCGGTCAGGCCAAGTCGTTTGATCAATGTGTCACGATAGGCCAGGGTTTCACCAAACAGCTTACCGGTTTCGAGAAAAATCACCGGCGTATCGGGGTCTACGTTCGCCACCATGCGCAAAAGAATCGCCGCCTCGGTGCCGAACGACGACACCAACGCAATGCGCCCCGGAAATTCGGTTTTGATCATCGCCGCCAACAACGTCTGGGCGGACAAGTGCCCGTAAGTTTGAGAAAACGATCTGACCCTTGCCGCGGCCGAGGCAACCTTGCCGGCCTCGGGGTCCGGGACCGCGGGTGTCGATTCGAACCGTCGCAGGCCCCCCGTTTGGCCGCTGGTCCCTTGGCGGCGCTGGAGCGCCGTTTTCCGGGCATCGGCGGCGGGCTGCATCCACACACTGAATTCAGCCATGGCTTCCAGCCAATCCTTGGCAGCGGCCTCATCCTCCACCTCCAGAGCATCGATCCCACAGCGGTCCAAAAACATGAACTGGTCGCGCAAGATGGATCCGGTCGCGCGGATTTCGCCATGGTATTTGTGGCGCTGGCGCAGCGATCTGGCATAGCTGAACCCCCGGCCATCCTTGAATTGCGGGAATTCCAGGGCGACGACCCCGAACAGACCAAGATCGTCGGCTATGAGCGAAGGCGGTTGGTCGCTTTGAAGGCGAATTCCCAGGGGCGTGTTGCGCTGGCGCAACGCGTCGCCCTGTTCGCGCCAGTCTTCCAGACTGACAATGACCGGCGCGTCGGCGGCAACCACCGTACCGCCAGCCTGATAAACCCACGGGTCTTCGACGACCGCGCCGTTCTTAAGCAACGTCATACAATTTTTCCTTGAATGGCGCCGCGCCTACCCGCCGATAGGTGGCCAAAAACTGCTCGCCGGCTTGGCGCTGATCCAAATAGGTCATCACAATGTCTTCGACCGCATCGACGATGTCATCGCTGGAAAACGCCGGGCCAATGATCTTGCCAATGCTGGCGTCATAGCCCTGATGGCCGCCCAGAGTGACTTGGTAATACTCCTCGCCGCGCTTGCTGATGCCCAAAATTCCGATGTGGCCCGCGTGATGATGGCCACAGGCGTTAATGCAGCCGGAAATATTCAGATCCAGCGCGCCAATGTCGTGTTGGCGGTCCAAGTCGCTGAAGCGTTCGCTGATCTGCTGGGAAATCGGGACAGAGCGGGCGGTGGCCAGCCCGCAATAGTCCATACCGGGGCAGCAGATGACATCGGTGATCAGCGACAAATTGGGCGTCGCTAGCGCCAATGGACCGAGCCGGGACCACAGGTCGAACAAGTCGTGCTTGCGGACGTGGGCGAGGACGATGTTCTGTTCGTGGGTCACCCGGATTTCGTCAAAACTGAGTTCCTGGGCGATGGCCGCGATCCCGTCCATTTGCGAGGCGCTGGCGTCACCTGGAATTCCGCCGGTCGGTTTCAGGGAAATCGAGGCGATGGCGTAGCCGGATTGACGGTGTTCGGCGACGTTGCTGCGGTGCCACCGGGCGAAGGCGTCGTTCGCCGCCAAGGCGTTTTCCATGGCGTCGGAGGCATCTGGCAGATCTTGGTAGTCGGGTGGCGCAAAATAGTCCCGGATACGCTTGATCTCGGTATCCGGCAAATGCAATTCCGACTCTCGGGTGTATTGCCATTCGTCCTCGGTCAGGGCGGCAAATTTTTCGGCGCCAATTTTATGGACCAAGATTTTGATCCGGGCCTTGTGAATATTGTCGCGGCGGCCCAGTTCGTTATACACCCGCAGCACCGCCTCCACGTACGACAGCAGATGCTCTTTGGCCAGAAAATCGCGGATGGTGACCGCCACCATCGGGGTGCGGCCCTGGCCGCCGCCCACCAAAATCTCGAAGCCTTCCTCGCCAGCCGCGTTGCGTTTCAAAATCACCCCGACATCGTGGAAGCGAACGATGGCGCGGTCCGTCTCCGAGGCGCTGACCGCGAATTTGAACTTGCGCGGCAGGAACGAAAACTCTGGGTGCAGCGTCGACCACTGGCGCAGAATTTCGGCGTAGACCCGGGAATCAGCGATCTCGTCAACGGCGGCGCCGGCGTAATGGTCCGCGGTGATATTGCGAATGCAATTGCCGCTGGTCTGAATCGCGTGCATTTCGACTTCCGCCAGATCGTGCAAGATCTCTGGAACATCCGCCAAATCCGGCCAGTTGAATTGGATGTTCTGGCGGGTGGTGAAGTGGCCGTATCCCTTGTCGTATTTCCGCGAAATCGCGGCCAATGCCCGCATTTGCCGCGAGGACAGTGTGCCGTAAGGGATGGCGACCCTGAGCATGTAGGCGTGCAGTTGGGCGTAAAGGCCGTTCATCAGGCGTAGCGGCCGGAATTCGTCTTCGTTTAATTCACCTGAGAGCCGCCGTGCGACTTGGCCGCGGAACTGCAACACGCGTTCGTCCACCAGGGTGCGGTCGAATTCGTCGTACCGGTACACCGGCTATTTCCCCGGTCGCTCGGCTTGATAGCCGAAGTGCGGATGAATAGACGGCCCGTTTGCCCGCAGATGCTCCCGGTATTCCCGGGCACTGATCGCGTCGCCGGTGCGGGCGACCTCGATCAGATAGGGACCCACGATGACGCCGGCGTAAACATCCAATTCCGCGGCGCTCATCAATTTTTCCGCCGCAGCTTCGGTTTTGGCGATTTTCCCGGATTCGATCCAGTTGGACCAAGCCCCGTCCCCGTCCAGGTAAACGACATGGCCGTCCGACAGCAGGTTCGCGGTGACCATTTGCAATGTCATTTGTCCCCCGCCCTATCCGGCAACGGCACAACTAACATCCGGTGCGGCGTGTTTGGCCAGCGCTGGCCGCGCTACCTCGCCGATGATGATAAGCGCCGGGCTTTCGATTTGGTGAGACAAGATCAAGTCCGCCAACGCATCCAGACGACCCGCGAAAACCCGTTGACGATCCCGGGTGCCGTTTTCGATGATTGCCACCGGCATTTCCGGGCGCATGCCGTGGTCGATTAGTTTTGCCGCGATTTGACCAGCGCAAGCCACACCCATGTACACCGCCACCGTGTGGCCGGATTTCGCCAACGCCGCCCAGTCATGGTCCGCCGCGGCGCCGGCGGCGCCATGGCCGGTGAGGAAGGTGACCGCCTGGGCGCACTCTCGGTAGGTCAGCGGAATTCCGGCAGCGGCGGCGCAGGCCAAGGCGGCGGTGACGCCAGGAACCACTTGCGACTCGACGCCGTGTTCGTCCAGAAACGCGATTTCTTCTCCGCCCCGGCCAAACACGAACGGGTCCCCACCTTTCAGGCGCACGACGCGCTTGCCGGATTTCGCCCGGTCCATCAAGATCTGGTTGATCTGGTCCTGGGGGACCGGGTGCTTGCCAGGCGCCTTGCCCACGTCAATACGCTCGGCGTCGCGGCGGGCATAGTCAAGAATCTCAGGCGCCACCAAGCGGTCATAAACCACCACATCGGCCGCCTGAATGAGCCGCAACGCTTTCAACGTGAGCAATTCGGGGTCGCCCGGCCCGGCCCCCACCACATGGACAATCCCAGTGGGTGCCGCCTGGGCGCCCGCGGCGTTCAAGGACCGCAGAAACTGCCGGCGCGCCGCCTGGTCGTCCCCGGCCAACGCGGCTTGGGCCACCGGCCCAGCGAACAGGCCATCCCAAAACCGCAATCGCGCCAATCCACGCGGTATTTTCGCCTTCACCGCTTGGCGGAATCCGCCGGCAAGTCGTGCCAAATCCCCCAAGCGTGGGGGCAGCACGGATTCGATTTGCCCTCGAATTTGGCGGGCAAGCGCCGGCGCCGCGCCACCCGTGGAAATGCCAACAACCACGGGCCCGCGATCGACGATGGCCGGCATGATGAAATTCGACATCCCCGGGGCATCAGGGACATTGACCGGGATGCCCGTAGCCTTGGCCGCGGCCGCCACATGGGCATCCACGCTTTCAATGCCGGTGGCGCCAAACACCAGTACTTTGCCCTGGACGTCATCGGCGGAGAATTTTCTGGCTAAATGGCGGATCCTGGCGGAAGTCGATGCGTCCCGCGCTTGCGAGCCCAGAACGGGGGCAACAACAGTCACCACCGCGCCCGCCGTGACCGCCAAGCGTATTTTGGCCGCGGCAACCGCCCCGCCACCGACGATCAGGACGTCACAGTCTTCAACCGTCAGCCAAATTGGCAGAGCATCCATGGACCCAACCGCGAAAAAACGGTTTCACGACCCAAATATGTTCAATTTTTGAAATTATGTAAATAGTTGTGTGGAATATTTTCTTTTACATAACGAAAGTGTGATTACCCTATGGTGGCGCGCTTCGTGGCGGCCCGCGGCTTAATCCTCGGGAACTCGGAACCCAGGCGGCAAAACGGTTTCAGGCCCCATGCGGGCTTTGTCAAGTTGCTTTTGGTTTAGCCCCTTTGCACCGCTGAGATCGGCCCCATCAAGGTCGGCGTCCAACAGATTGACCCCGACAAAATCCGTACCGTTCAGCTGGGCGCCCAGGAGCGAGGCGCCAGCCAAATCGGTCCCGGCCAATTGGCGTTGCCGAGTTGGGAAAAACTCAGGTCTACCCGGCGCATATTGGCGCTTGTGAGATCGCCCTCGCTGATATCCGCCCCCGACATATTGGCGCCGCGGAGATCTGATCCCTGGAGC
>JAKZSO010000050.1:0-3874 GCA_047517625.1 Alphaproteobacteria bacterium | reverse complement strand
CCATCTGCTCCAAGGCCTGGACCGTGAACACCATGTGTGTCAACCTCGGGAAGCCTTGGCCTGACCAAACTATTTGCGTTGGGCGAGGGCACTGAGAACGCCTGCGCCGATGGCCGCGAAGCCGATGCTTTGCGGTTATGTAAAGAGGTCGCCTAAGCATGCGAGAAAACCATCGCCGCTCGGCGCCTAATGCTGTAAGCCACCGCCGGTTTTGGCCGGCGTTCGCGGCTTTGGTTCTGGCCGCGCCGGCGCTCCCGGCCACGGCGGCGGATGAGCCCGGCCAACGGTTCAGGGTCCAATTCGCCGATCTTCCCGCCCCCGGTGCCACGCCGTCCGCCCGCAATGCCGCCCGCGCTGTGCGTCAGCCCGCCGATGCGGCGCTGGCAGTCCCCGACGGCTTTGCGGCCATCGGCGCAGGCGTTCTCAATGCCCTCGCCCAACGCAAATAGTTTGGTCAGGCCAAGACTTCCCGAGGTTGACACACATCATGGGCCTCTTTCCGCAGTGTGGCAAAATCTTGCGCATCCGCCGCTTTCAACAACCGCTGCAGGCGGGACTGAATGTCATCGATGTACAGCGCCACCAGCTCCCTGGTTTTGTCGGCGCCGAGGCTTTCGGCTAGGCCCTTCAAGATGCCCGGTTCAATAATTTCATTGTCCGCCGGGCTTAGCGCGGCGGGTTCGGTTGCGTGCGTGTCTGAGGTGCCGTCTTTGTCTTGCGACCATTTTTCCACCGCGTCTCGCAATTGTGCGCGGTCTATGGGCTTGGAGACGAAATCGTTCATGCCGGCGGCGATGCAGCGTTCGATATCTTCGCTGGAGGTGAATGCGGTGATGGCGATGATCGGAACTTGTCCCCTCTCGCCCGGCAGCCGCCGGATTTCCTTGGCCGCCTCGAAGCCATCCATTTCCGGCATCTGCACGTCCATCAACACGATGTCGTACCAGCGCGAGCGCACCGCATCGACGGCTTGGCGGCCGTTTTCCACCGTATCGGCGCGAAGTGCCATTTTTTCCAGGTATGCAACCACGAGCTTGCGATTGATGGCATTGTCCTCGGCCACCAGGGCCCGGGAGTCCGGTTCATTACCGGTTGCCGCGGCGCGGGCATAGATCTGTTGGTCCGGCAATTTGGCGGCCTCGCCCGCGGCGGCTTGGGTACCGGCCGGCAAGGCGATCTCGAACCAAAAAGTGCTGCCCCGGCCCAGGGTGCTTTGAACCCCGACGCGCCCGTGCATCAGTTCGATCAGTTGCCGGGTGACGGCCAGCCCCAGGCCGGTGCCGCCATATCTGCGGGTCACCGAAGAATCCACCTGGGTGAAGTCCTGAAACAACTTGCCCAGATCGGCCTGGGGGATACCGATGTCGGTGTCTTCATACTTCGACCCGAATTTTGGCCCGGCCTTTGGCGTCAGTGGCGTCATTTCCGGTCAGGCGCGCCCGCACGACGATATGTCCGTCACTGGTAAATTTGACAGCATTGCCCAGCAGATTCACCAGCACTTGGCGCAACCGTCCGGGGTCGCCACGCAGCAACGGCGGAATCTCGGGCGCCACCCCGCCAGCTAATGTTCAGGTCTTTTTCGAGGGCCCGGGGGTCCAATAGCCTGACCACCGATCCGATCAGATCGGCGAGGCTGAAATCGAGCTCGTCCAATTCAAGCCGGCCCGCTTCGATTTTCGAAAAATCGAGAATGTCAGTGATGATCCCCAGCAATGCTTCGCCGGAAACCCGAACCGTTTCGGCATAGTCCCGCTGGTCGGGGGAAAGCTGGGAGTCCAGCAACAAATCGTTCATACCCAAAATGCCGTTGATGGGCGTGCGCAATTCGTGGCTCATGGTGGCCAGGAATCGGGATTTGGCGGCGTTGGCTTTTTCCGCCTGATCGCGCGCCCTGGTCAGATCCTTGCGCATGCGCCGCGATGCCGTCACGTCCCGGAGCAAACCCGCCAGCACCGCGGAATTGTCCGCCGTCGAATACGACATGCCAAAACCCAAGGCAAATTGCCGGGGGCCGCCGTCGGGTGTGACGATGCGGAAAATATCAGTAGCGCCAACCATGTCGGATTCTTCGCCTTCGCCATAAGGCCGCAAGGTCTCCCGCAAAAATTCACGATCGTCGGCGTGAACCAAATTTATGAAGTCAGAGAAATTCAAAGTCGGACCGATGTCCGTGCGGTGGATCTGCAGCCAAAATCGCTGGCTGATGCGGATTTCGTCGGTGAACAGGTTCCATTCCCAAAACGATTGGTCCGCGGCCTGCAAGGCGTGGCGATAGCGCAGTTCTTGGGTGCGGGCGCTCTCCGTGGCGCGGACCGAATCGGTCACGTCGGCATACATCAATGCGCACCCACCGCCGGGCAATGCGTGGCCTCGACGGATAAGAATTCTGCCGTCGTCGCGTCGGATTTCCGTCGCGGCCGGTCCCTTGGCCACGGATTTCATCGCCTTCAGCGAGGCCTCGAGACCGTCTGAGCTCAAAAGCTGATGTCCCGATGGATGCCGGATCATGTCTTCCAGGGACGGGTGTTTGGCAACCAAGGAAGCGGGCAACGGCCACATTGTCCGGAAAGCGGCGTTCGCGGTTTCGATGCGAAGATCGTTGTCCAGAACCGCGATGGCGTCGCTGGTGGCGTCGAGGATAGCGGCCATCTTGGGGTCAAAGGACTCCCGCAGGCCGGTGCCGGCCGCCGTTTTCTTTATCCCAGTCTTTGCCATTTTCCGACAGATGCCTGAGTTTTGGAGTGCGCACCCGGGCCGCCGATTGGCTCGGCCGCGCTCCCCAGCATTGCCACAGTCCCTCCATACTCTTAAATTTTTGCAAATGACTAGTGCCATTCTTTTCGTCGTGCATCAGACCGCGTCGGACCCGGGCCGGGTCGCGCGCCAATTACGCGCCCTTGGCCACAGGATCGAGGTGCGCCGTCCTTTCGCCGGCGACAGGTTGCCACCAGCCATGAGCGGGTTTTCCGGGGCAGTGATTTTTGGCGGAACCATGAGCGCCAACGACGACTCTTTGGATTTTATCCGGGCGGAATTGGACTGGATCCCTGGCGCGGTGGAGTCGGGCAAACCGTTTTTGGGGATTTGCCTTGGCGGCCAGTTGTTAGCCAAGGCGTTGGGCGCCGAAATCTATTCCCACGCAGAAGGTCATTACGAAATCGGCTATACGCCCGTTCGCCCGACCGCGGCCGGGGCCGAAATGTTCGAGACCTCTATGCACGTGTACCAATGGCATGGCGAGGGATTTTCGTTGCCCCAATCGGCGCAACTTTTGGCCCGGGGCGACACGTTCGAGAATCAAACGTTTCGTTATGGCCAAGCGGTGGGGGTGCAGTTTCACCCGGAAGTCGCCGCCAAGATCATGGCGCGGTGGACCAAGCGGGCCCCGGAACAATTGGACCTGCCCGGTGCGCGACCGCTAAAGGAGCATTTTTCTGGGGTGCGCAGACATAACCCCGGCGTGGTTCGGTGGCTGCGCAATTTCCTCACCGACTGGGCGCCTCGGGCACCTGCAAGGCGCCGGAGCAACCCGACGTAAAAAACTACATCGTCCGCATGGCCGTGCTGACCAAAACAGTCACGACATGTTCGCCATAGGTTTCATCCGCCGAAGCCTGAAACTTTCCCAACAGGTCATCCAAATCTGGAGCACCGATGATCGCGGCACGCGTAATCAAATAGGAGTTCAGTATGTTCAAAAATTGTCTTGAACCCGAGGGATCTGAGCCCGGACTGTGGCGGCGTTGGCCCGGTCCGTCACGTCCAACACCAGCTCCAATGACAACCGTCCGCGGGCAGCGCCACGGTCAAAAACCGAAACGGTGAACGAGTCCATGCTAATGAACAGGGGGCCGTCGCCCTCGTCGCCGCC
>JAKZSO010000049.1:0-18019 GCA_047517625.1 Alphaproteobacteria bacterium | reverse complement strand
GCCCTGGATCATGACCCGGCGGTTGTGGGCGAACCCCGATAAAATGGCCAAGGTGGTTTCCCGGTCGAACTGATAGGCCTCGTCGATGGCTGGCACATGTTCGTTGGGCGCGGAAAACGCGGGGACTTGGAAATCCGTGTCGATGCCAAAAATCTGGCGGGCGTCCACCGTAATGTCGGGGGTCGCCTGCAAATAGTCCCGGGTTTCGGCCGCGTGAGTGGTCATGTTGGCGCCGTCACGATTGGGCCCGGGCAATCAGGTGCGAATAGGCTTCGTTCACGTCTTTCAGTTGCTCCTCGCTGCGTTTGTCACCGCCGTGCAAATCCGGGTGGATGCGTTTGACCAGTTTCTTATACCGGTTTTTGATTTCCTCAAGGCTCGAATCCGGGCGCAAGTTCAGGCGGGCCAGCGCCCGGCGTTCTTCGGGTTCGGGCTGGCGTGGGGCGTTCGGCCCTGCCTCGCCGGGAAACTGAATGCCTTCCCGTGTGAAGACGCCGAAATGGTCGCGGTATTTGCCATTGATCGCCTGGGCGATCGGTCCGGTTCCCACCGGCCAGGTCGGCCGGTGGCCGGTAACGTCGTCTTTTTGAAAGCGCTCGATCTCCGCCCGTGACATATCGCCGAAGAAATTCCAATCGGCGTTGAATTCCCGGGCGTGGTCGTTGCAAAGCCAGCGATATGCGTCCATTCGCTCAGGCGATTGCGGGGTCCGGTGGGTCGCATGGTCCTTGCAGCCAGCCCAGTCGCACTGGCGCAAAGAATCGCCCTCGTCCCAGTTGAGAAGTCTTTTTCGCCTGCCCATATATTGAAGTATGGAAAGTTGCTGGCCGACTTGCAAGGTTGGCGCAAGACCCTATAAGTGGTCCAATCATGTGGTGCGTGTGATGAAGATTTCCAGAAAGTCGTTTCTGCGAATATGGATGGTGGCCGCCGTCCTCGGCGCTGCTGGGGTCGCGCCGACATGGGCTGACGAAGCGGCAGACGCCTTTATCCGCTCCATGGAAGACCGGACCAGAGCTGAAACCAACACCGCCACCTATCGCATGGTGGTCAGCCGTCCGGGAGAAAGTGACCGGGAAGTGGTCATGCAAAGCTGGGATGACCGCGTCGGCGACCGCTCGTTTATCCACATTTTGTCGCCGCGCCGGGACCGCGACACAACCTTCCTGAAAGTGGAGGGAAATTTGTGGATGTACCTGCCGAATTTAGAGCGGGATATCAAAATCCCGCCGGCGATGATGCTGAATTCATGGATGGGATCCGATTTCACCAACGATGATCTGGTCAACCAATCATCGGCGGTGAACGATTACGACAACACGATCACTTGGAGGGAATTGGATGATGATGGTCTCGTCGAGGTGGTGACCATTGAGTCCGTGGCCCATGAAGACGCGGCCGTGGTTTGGGGCAAGGTGATCTTGCAGGTGCGCACGGACGGCATTCCCGTCAGCCAGCATTTTTTTGATGAAGACGGGGTCCTGATCCGGTCACTGATTTTTTCGGATATCCAGGAATTGGGCGGCAGGCTGGCCCCCGCCAAGATGGAGATGATTCCAGAAACCCAGCCCGGCCATAAAACCGTGATGTTCATCGAAGCCATGACCTTCGACCAACCCATCGCGGATGACATTTTCACCCGCGCCAATTTGAGCCGGAGAGCCCGGTGAGCGGCACCCTGTTCGCCATCGCCTGGCGCAATGTCGTCCGCAATCGCCGGCGCAGTCTGATCACTGTTTTGTCGGTGGCCATCGGCCTGGTGGCGCTGCTGTTCATTTGGGGATTCAACGACGGCAGCCACAACAACATGATGGCGAATTTTCGCGCGTTGATGACCGGCAGCTTCCAGGTTCATCGGGCCGACTTTTTCGACCACCCCAAGCTCGAGACCAACATCGCCGACCAATCGGTGCTGGTGGCGGCGATCGAATCCGCCGGCATCGAAACCTGGACCACCCGGCTTTCCAGTTTTGCTTTGTCGACGGGGGAAGAAACCTCCACCGGCATGATGCTGGTGGGCATGGACCCGGCCCGGGAACCGCTGGTCACCACTCTGGATGAAAAAATTTCCGCCGGTCGTTTTTTGGAGCCCGGGGATGAATTCACGGCGGTGCTGGGCGCCAAGGGTGCCGACAAGCTTGGCCTGGGACTGGGAGACGAAATCGTGCTGTTGACCCAGGACCGCCGAGGCGCCTTGGCCGCGGACAAATTCGAGATCGTCGGGCTGGTGAAAACCGGCGACCCCATCATCGACCAAGCCATGGTCATGGTGCCTTTGGCATCCGCCCAGGAATTGTTGGTGATGGAGGGACGCATTACCGATCTTGTGGCCCAGGTGCCGGAATCCGACCTCCACCAAATTGCCGCCGAATTGCGGCAGGTGTTAGAGCCCGAAGACCTTGCGCTCATGGAGTGGGAAGAAATCAGCCCCATCATTCGCCAGATGGTCAATTTGGATAACGGCTTCATGTACATCTTTATCAGCATCGTAGTGCTGATCGTGATGTCCGGGGTCATCAACACCGTGTTGGTTTCGATGCTGCAGCGGACCAGGGAATTCGGTGTGCTGATGGCCATGGGTACCAGGACGGGCGCTATCGGCGCGGTCGTTTTGATCGAGGCGATTTTTTTGGGCCTTTTGGGCACCGCCGTCGGCACCGCGGGCGGCTTGGGACTGGTGGCGTGGTTTGGCCGAACCGGTATCGATCTTTCCAAGATGATGGATCCGGAGCTGGTGGAAATTATGGGCGAATTCTATTTGGACGTGATCATCTTTGCCGAAATCGACACCAACCATTTGCTGATCACCGTGTTGGGGATGCTGGCCGCGACCATCGTCAGCGCTTTCTATCCGGCATGGCGGGCAATGCGCCTGGAACCGGTGGAGGCGATCCGGCATGTCTAAGGAGTCCGGCACCCCAAGCGCGTGGACCGCGCGCGGCAAGGGCGCCGTGACCCTGTCGCCGGTCACATACTTTTTGCTGGCCCTGCGCAACCTCACCCGCAACATGCGGCGCACGGTGCTGACCCTGATTGCCCTGGTGGTGGCCATCGGATCACTCACCTTCATGCTGACACTCACCGAGGGATACCTGGGCAGCATGAAAGACAATTTCGCCCTGACGAATTTTGGCCACATCCAGGTCAACGCCCCAGGATTTCAAGACGATGGTCTGATCGACAACTTCATGGCCGACACCGGGCCAGCGGTCGGCGCGGCCCGGTCCGATCCCAATGTCATCGCCTCCAGCCGCCGCGTGGTTGTTTCCGGCCTCGCCAGTGTCGCCACCGCCAGCGCTTCGGTCAGCGTGATTGGCGTTGAGCCGGAGGCAGAGCGCCGCGTCACGCGCATGGCTGGGTTCGTAACCGCGGGCGCGTGGCTAGAGGTTGGCGATGACACCGGCGTGGTGTTGGGCGTCGACGTGGCGGAAACCCTGGAAGCCGAATTGGGTGACAAGGTCGTTTTGATGTCCCAGGCTCCCGGCGGCGAGTTCCGCTCCGAGGTCTTCCGGGTGCGCGGCATCATGGCCTCCGGCACCCCCGAGGTCGACCGCTTGATGGCCGTTGTGACCTTGACCGCGGCCCAGGCATGGATGGGATTGGGCGACGGCGCCACCACCGTGGTCCTGCGCGTCGACAACCACGAAAACACCGACGCGGTGTACGAGCGCCTGCTGGGCCAGCTTGATGGCGCGCAGTTCGAGGTCCAGCGGTGGTTCGATGTGGACCCGTTCGTTCAGCAGATTGTCGAGAGCAGCGATGCCAGCATCATCTTCATTTTGGCCATCGTCGTGGTGGTGGTTCTGGGGGAAATCATCAACACCATGTTCATGTCGTTGTACGAACGCATCCGCGAATTCGGCCTGATGGAGGCCTTGGGCACCGGGAGCCGGCAATTGTTTTCCATGCTGTTGTGGGAGACCACCGTGCTGGTTTCCATCGGCGGCGGCTTGGGGTACCTGGGCGCGGCGATCCTGACCGCCATTTATGGCAGAAAAGGCATTGACCTGACGGCGTTCACCGAAACGCTCAGTTCGCTGTATATGGACCCGGTCATTCACCCGGTCATGGACCTGAAAATCACCGTCCTGATCTTGGCCACCGTGGCCGTCACCGCCTTGTTGGCCGGTGTGCTGCCCGCGTGGCGGGCGACCAAACTCAACCCCGTGGAAGCGATGCGGCAAATTTAGTGGTCGGGGAAATTCCGTGGCATTGATTGAAGCCATCGATTTGATGAAGGTTTATGGCCTGGGGGAAGTCAGCGTCAAAGCGCTGGACGGGGTCAGTTTGCGGGTCGAGACGGGCGAGTTTCTGGTGCTTGCCGGGCGTTCCGGTTCCGGCAAAACGACCTTGCTGAACATGCTGGGCGCGTTGGACATGCCGGATTCCGGCACGGTGCGCATTCATGGCGAGGAATACCAGCGGCTTTCGAAAAACAAGCGGGCGCTTTTTCGTCTGCGCCACATCGGCTTTGTCTTTCAGGCTTACAATTTGATCCGGGTTCTGACGGCCCGGGAAAACGTCGGGTATGTTTTGGAGCTCCAGGGCATGGCAAAGGCCGAGCGCCTCGCCCGCGCCGATCAATGGCTGGAAGAGGTAGGCCTGGGCGGTTTTGGCAAGCGCCGCCCCGACCAGCTTTCCGGCGGCCAGCAGCAGCGCGTTGCGGTGGCCCGGGCCTTGGCGGCGGAACCGGATATTGTGTTGGCCGACGAGCCCACGGCGAACTTGGATTCCACTACCGCCGCCGAACTGTTGGAATTGTTGGCGGAACTGAACCAAACGCACAACACCACATTCATTTTTGCCTCCCATGACCCCGGGGTGATTTCCCGGGCCAAGCGGTTGATTCAAATGCAGGACGGCCGCATCGCCACTGACGAAATCAAAGGCTAGGTATGACCGTCCCAGGTTGGGGTCTGGCATTTGGTGTCGCTCTGGCCGTTGGGTTTTCGTCCAAGCCCACGTTCGCTGCCGATCTTGGCGCGGCGGGGGAGCTATTTGGCACTGCCACAGATTTGATGTGGCGCACCCTGGATTCGACCTCTCACATTATCAATTCTGGCATTTCCCGACTGCGCCTGGAATTGGACGGGGGCCGTTCGTTGGGCGACGCCGACATTTCCTGGCGCATTGCCTACGACAATGAAATCATCTGGGGTGGGCTGGTCAAGCGCCCGGCGTTCGGGGCCTTGAAGGCGGCGGGCGAGCCCACGCTGTTTGATGGCGGCCGCACGCTCACAGGCGGCGGATCGTACCTCTGGCGGCACAAAATTTTCCGGGCATCGGTGGCTTGGGAACCCGGCGATTGGCGGGTAATCGTCGGCCGCCAGCGGGTGGCCTGGGGGTCGGGGCGGGTGTGGAACCCCACCGACCGCTTCAACCCGACATCCGCCACCGCTCTGGAGGGCGGCCAGAAGACCGGCTCCGATGCTGTCTCCGCCGAGCGTTTTGTCGGCCCCTTTGGCTCTCTGCAAATGGTCTTTGCCCCCGGCGTCGCCAAACGTTCCGTGTCTCGCAAGGTGGCGCTGCGCTGGCGCGACACCATTGGCGAAACCGATTACGCCATCATCGCCGGCGGTATCGAAAACGAAAAGATCATCGGCCTGGACTTGGCGGGAAACTTGTCGTGGGGCGGCTGGCACATTGAAACATCGGCAGGATGGCCGAAAAATTCGCCCCGGTACGGGCAAGTGGTGATCGGCGTTGACGCCATCTTTCTGCCCGAATACTTGGATCAGTCGGTGGCGTTTTCGCTGGAATACTTCCGTAACGGCGCGGCCACGGGAAACGCACCCATTGGTTTGGCCCCCGACCGGGTCAACAGCCGCCGTCGCGACCTGTGGGCATTCACCACCGGCTATGACCTGAATTTCATTTGGCGGGCCGGATTGACCGCCCTGTTCGATACCCAGTCGGGCAGCCGGGTGACCATTCCCAGCCTCAGTTGGTCCGCTTCCCAGGACGTGGACGTGACATTCTCGGCGCAATTCTTCCAGGGCGATGCCACCAGCGAATACGGCGCGGGCCAAGACTCGTTCGTGGCGCTGGTGGCGTACTACTTCTGATTCAAGCAAGGCCTCGCCCTTCGACAGGCTCGTCCCCACGTTCAGATTCACTTGCCGCAAGGGCGGCACGATCCGCACTTCGGGTGAGGCCAAAAATTTCGCACCTCATGCTGAGCTTGTCGAAGCATGGATGACCATGAGCTCTTGGCCCCGCCTTGACGGCTTGCCAGCCCCGGCATACCTATGACCCATGGCCATCTTGCCCATCATCACCGCCCCCGACCGCCGCCTAAAAGCGAAGTCGAAGCCACTGGAAACGGTGGACGACGAAACCCGGACGCTGCTCGACAACATGGTGGAAACCATGCGCGCCGCCCCCGGGATCGGCTTGTCGGCGGTCCAAGTCGGGGTGCCGGTGCGGGCAATCGTCGTCGGCTTGCGCGAGGCGGACCGGGAAGAGAATGCGCCGGAAATTCTGTACCTTATGAACCCGGAAATCGCCGAAGCATCACAAGAGTTGGTGTTGGTGGAGGAAGGCTGTCTTTCGTTGCCGGACCAATTCGAAGACCTGGAACGGCCGGAAGCAATCACGGTGAAGTTTTTGGACTATGACGGCAGCCGCCAAGAACTCCAGTGCGGCGGCACCACCGCCCGGGTCATCCAACACGAAATGGATCACTTGGAAGGCGTGTTGTTTGTCGATCATCTGTCGAAAATCAAGCGCGACATTATCCTGCGCAGGCTGTTGAAAGCGCGAAGGCAAAAACAACCAGCCGTCGCTTGAATTCAGTATGGCCCTTCGATTGGCATTCATGGGCACGCCGGATTTCGCCGTGCCGACGCTGAAAGCCCTGGCCGCCGCTGGGCATGATGTTGCGTGCGTGTACACCCAACCGCCGCGGCGATCAGGCCGGGGGCAATTCAGGCGGCTATCACCCGTTCAAATTGCGGCTGAGGAAATGGGCCTTGCCGTGCGGTCGCCGGCCATCCTGAAATCGCCGCACGATCAGGCGGCATTCGCTGAATTGAACCTGGATGCGGCGGTGGTCACGGCCTATGGCCAAATTCTGCCGGGCGCCATGGTGGAGTCGCCCCGCCTGGGCTGCATCAATCTGCATGGCTCGCTGTTGCCCCGATGGCGCGGTGCCGCCCCCATCGCCCGGGCGATCATGGCCGGTGACACGGTGTTCGGGGTCACCATCATGCAGATCGATCGGGGCATGGATACCGGCCCTTGGCTGGTGCGGGAAGAAGTTGATGTGGGGGACCGCCCGACTTCCGGCCAGCTCCACGACATCTTCGCACTGCGGGGGGCGGGACTGATGGTTCACGCTCTCGCCGGCCTCGACGATGGCTCGCTGGTGGCTACCCCCCAACCGGCCGAAGGCGCAACGTTGGCGCCAAAGCTCACTAAAGCCGAGCGTCAAATTAATTGGAACCGCCCGGCCATCGCGCTGGACCGCCACGTGCGGGCGCTGTCGCCCGCGCCAGGGGCATGGTTTGGCTACAAGGGGGACCGCATAAAGGTCTTAGCGGCGATCCCAGTGTCCACGATGTCTGGCGCTCCCGGGGTGGTCCTGGATGACGCGTTGGCGGTGGCTTGCGGCGATGGCGCGGTGCGTCTTGGCCAGCTTCAGCGAGCGGGGCGGTCCGCCATGGCCGCGGACGAATTTCTCCGCGGCACGTCAATTCCCGCCGGGTTTAACCTGGTGCCATGACCCGCTACCGCATCACGGTCGAATACGACGGCACCGGCTTTTCCGGCTGGCAGCGCCAGGAAAATGGCCCGTCCATCCAGCAGGCGTTGGAAGAAGCCGCCCTTGGGTTTTGCGGCCAGGCCGTGCAGATGTTCGGCGCTGGACGCACCGACGCCGGGGTTCACGCCCTGGGCCAGGTGGCGCACTTTGACCTGGCCAAAGAGGCCGCCGCCAAAACCGTGCGCGACGCCCTGAACGATCACCTGCGCCGCAATGCCAACGGGCCCCGGAACATTGCCGTCCTCACGGCGGAACAGGTGGCCGCGGATTTCGATGCGCGGTTTTCCGCCACATCACGGCTCTACGAATACCGCATCGTCAACCGGGTGGCGGCCCCGGCCCTGGATCGCGACCGGGCCTGGCACGTGCTACCGGACCTGGACGCGGCGGCCATGCAGGCGGCGGCGGACGTTTTGATCGGCAAGCACGATTTCACCACGTTTCGATCCGCCCATTGCCAGGCCAAAACCCCGGTGAAAACCCTGGATGTACTGCGTGTGGAGCGCCGCGAGGGAATGGTGTTTGTCAGCGCCCAGGCCCGGTCGTTCCTGCGTAACCAGGTCAGGGCCCTGGCCGGAACTCTGGTGAAAGTGGGTGAGGGGAAATGGAGCGCGGCCGATGTGCGCTCGGCATTGGCGGCCCAGGACCGCGCCCGGTGTGGCCCAACCGCGCCTGCCCACGGGCTCTATTTGGCCCGGGTGGACTATCCGGCCAGCAACCCAGCCTAGGTCGCGAAAGCCAGACTGGACCCCGCAAGTTGGACGACCCGGCTGAGCACATAATCCAGGGCCATGACGCCAATCGCAACGACCAGCGTTGTCTCGAGCGCCGCCTTGGCGACGAAGGTCAGAAAAACGATCAAGTAAACTTGTGCTGAAAATACAAGAATTTGGAGCGTAAAAATTTGCCCACCGGCGTTGGTGACGGCCAGAGTCAACAGCAAGACGAGTGCAACCTGAATAATGTACGACCAGTTGTAGGCGATGACGTAGGCCACGTATCGATCTGATAAATTCAAAATCCTTGTCACAAAAATCATTGCCACTGGAAAAAGGATCCATATCAAGACGTACTCGACGATTTCCACTGTTGCGAGGCGCCCTGCATCTACCGTGGAATTGGCGTAGACAGTAAACAAGGTGAGCGCGTGAAACGGTGCCACCAGAACAGCCACAAAAAAAGACCGCCAGAATCCGGCCAGGGAAATGTTGAAATACGTCATGCCCGCGCCGTTGAACCGCGCCAGCAAAAACGCCCCTTGGATCGACCGGACGATTTCCTGGGAGTCAGGCATCGCCCGACAAAAACCCGCGCACAATGGCAGCGTAGATGGCGGTCAAGTTTGCCATGTCTTCCAGCGATGCCCGCTCGTCCACCTTGTGTGCGGTTTCGGTGATCAGGCCGAATTCCGCCACGGGGCAATAGTCTTTGACGAACCGGGCGTCGGAAATACCGCCGCTGGTGCTGCGTTCCGGCGTCACCCCCAGCACCTGGGTCACCGCGTCCGAGACCAAATCGGCGAACGGTCCCGGCGGCGACAAAAACGCTTCTCCGGACACATGAATGTCCAAATCGTACTTTCCGCCGACGGCATCGCATTGTTGCCGCAGCCACTTCGACAGGTCATCCGAAGTGTGCTGATCGTTGAAGCGGATGTTGAAAATCGCCCCGGCCCGGGCCGGGATCACATTGACCGCTGGGTTGCCCACGTCGATGGTGGTGATCTCCAGATTAGAAGGCTGAAAGGCGTCCGAGCCGGGATCCAAGGTGGCGTTGGTCAGAGCCGACAACATTTCCACCAGGCGCGGCACCGGGTTGTCGGCCAGTTGGGGGTAGGCCGCATGACCCTGTGTGCCATGGACCGTGAGCCGCCCGACAAGGGAACCCCGGCGGCCGATTTTCATCATCTGGCCCATGGTTTGGGGGTTGGTGGGTTCGCCGACAATGGCGGCGTCGGGGGTGTGGCCGTTTTCGGCCATCCATTTCAGAACCTTTTTGGTTCCGTCGATGCCGGGGCCTTCTTCGTCGCCGGTGATCAACAGGCTGATCGATCCAGGCCGGCTGGCGCGCTCCCCCAGCACACCTTTTTCGCCCAGCACTTGCGCGGCGGCGGCGGCGAAGCAGCCGATGGCGGCTTTCATGTCGGTGGCCCCCCGGCCCCACAAAAACCCGTCGCGGATTTCAGCCCCGAACGGGTCCACGGTCCAAGCGGCGGCGTCGCCCACCGGCACCACATCAGTGTGCCCGGCGAAACAAAAGTGCGGCGATGCGTCGCCGGCACGGGCAAACAAATTGCGCACCGGCGCGCCGCCTTCGGCAAAGGTCATGTCGGTGCATGAGAAGCCCAGTGGCTCCAACGCAGCGATCATCACATCAATGGCGCCGTCGTCGACCGGGGTCACCGACTGGCAGCGGATCAGCGCCGCCGACAGTTCAACCGCATCAAGATTTGTGTCCGCCACGGCGGGAGTTTAGTCCCGTACCAGCTCGTTGACCGAGGTTTTGGACCGGGTCCGCGCATCCACTTGCTTCACAATCACCGCGCAAGCCAAATGGGGGCCGGGGCTGCCGTCGGGCAACGGCTTGCCGGGCTGGGTGCCGGGCACCACCACTGAATAGGCCGGCACCCGGCCCATGTGAACTTCGCCCGTGCTGCGATTGATGATGCGGGTCGAGGCGCCGATGAAAACGCCCATGGCCAAGACGGCGCCTTCTTCGACGATCACGCCCTCGGCGACCTCGGACCGGGCGCCGATGAAGGCTTCGTCCTCGATGATCACCGGCCCGGCCTGCAAGGGCTCCACCACCCCGCCGATCCCGGCGCCGCCGGAAATGTGGACGTTCTTGCCAACCTGGGCGCAGCTGCCAACCGTGGCCCAGGTGTCGATCATGGAGCCGGAATCCACCCGGGCGCCCAA
Source organism: Alphaproteobacteria bacterium (assembly GCA_047517625.1). Classification (GTDB taxonomy): domain Bacteria; phylum Pseudomonadota; class Alphaproteobacteria; order UBA2966; family CAIVPW01; genus JABHVE01. Next base: position 7,339 of record JAKZSO010000049.1, on the reverse strand, counting down.
ATTCATGAAGCACGGCATCAGCACCGCGCCCGGGGCGACATAGGCCGAATGGCGGATGACGCAGCCAGACGCGGCGCGGATCCCTGAGTCCCTGAACCGGGCTTCGTCCCAACCGGCGAATTTGGGCGGCACTTTGTCGAACCATGTGGACCCGGCGGGGCCGCCGCTGATGGGCCTTGAATCGTTCAGGCGAAACGACAACAGCACGGCCATTTTCAGCCACTGATGCGTGACCCAGTCACCGTCGACTTTTTCAGCGACCCTCATTGCGCCGGAATCCAGCCCATCCAAGGCCCGGTTTACGGCGTCCCGAACCTCGCCCACCGTGTCAAAATTGATGGAATCGCGGTCCTCCCAAGCGGCCTCGATTGTGGATTGCAACGGATCAGACACCAAAACTTCTCCTCAAAACGCCGTGTGGCCGGGAAATCCCTGGGGCGGCTGAACATAGCCGGGGCTTCCGCATTGTAAAACAGTGCCCGCACAATTGGTAAACCGTCCTCCGCACGCATTCTAAATCAGTGCTCCGCACTATTGGTCAACCAAACGAGATGGCGTTTAGCCAGGCGCTCAAATCGTCCACCACGTGATCGAATTGCCGCTGGCCGGTCGCGGGCTCGGATTCAGTCCAGTGGTCGTTGCGAATCCACACCGTGGTCATGCCCAGTTCCGCCGCGGGGGTCAAATTTTTGGGCAAATCATCGATCAACGCCGCCCGATGGGGGTCGATGTCATGATCCGCCAGCATCCGCCGGTATGTGGACAGGTGCGGTTTTGGCACAAAATCCGCCGCCTCAATGTCAAAATCCCGTCAAAAAGACCCGTCACCCCAATCCGCTCCATGACTTGGCTGGAATAAGACACGTCGGCGTTGGTGAAAATAAATTTGCGCCCTGGCAGCCGATCGATGGCGGCGGCGATTGCCGGGTCAGGGGGGATTCGGGAAAAATCTATGTCGTGGACAAAATCCAAGAATGCCCGGGGGTCGGTTCCATGATTTTGGATCAATCCATGTAGGGTGGTGCCATAAGTGCGGAAGTATTGCTTCTGCAGGGTGCTGGCGTCGCCGGGGCCAAGGGACAAAAATTCCTGCAAAAACATCCCGATGCGCACATCAATCTGTTCGAACAAATTTGAAGACGGTGGATACAGGGTGTTGTCCAGGTCAAACACCCAAGTTTCGACCGCTTTCAACCGGGGATCGTGGGGCGATTCGCCCGCAATATCCGCTGACGGGGTGGGGGCAAGGGGTTCGTTAACAGGGTCCACAGTATGCTAAGTCTTATCGGGAGATCGGCGGCGTGTCCAAGACCTGGCACAAAATCGTGGGCGAACCAAGGGATGGGTGAGGGAGCCGAGAGCGCGGCAGACCTGCGTTACGAACGGGATCGTTTCGTGGCGTTCGCGTTCGCGTCCGCCGATGCGTTCCTGGAATTGGATACCGACCGGGTGATCCGGTACGCCTCTGGCGCCGTGCAATGGCTTGCCGGGGCAAAACCTGAAGACCTGGAGGGCCAGGAGTTGGTTGGCTTGGTGGAAAGAGCCGGCCGGCCATTGCTCAACGCGGCTTTATCCACCGCCGAAAACCAAGGGCGTTTCGGACCACTGGGTCTGCGGGTTTCACCAAAAGGCCGCAAACAGCTTCGCGTGGTGGCGTTTGGCACCCACTTGCCGATCCACGGTGGCCGCACGTTCGTGGCGCTCAGCGCCCGGCGCCTGGGCGAAGTAAGCGCCAAGCAACAAGAGGACATGGATGCCGAGACCGGGCTTTTGGAAAAAGGCGCCTTCGGCGAAATGGCGCAAAAAGCCATGGCCGCCGCCAGCGAGGGCGGCCGTCCTTACAACATGACGTTGGTGGATTTGGATGGCATCGACAAGCTGCGCGAACGCATGGACGACAAGGCCGCCGATGACTTAGTGGCCAATATCGCCGCCCACATGAAGGCCAATTCCGTCAACGGCGAATCAGCGGGCCGCTTGGACGACGACAAATTCGGCTTGGTCCACGATGCCGACTTGGACGTTTCCGCACTGCAGGAAACCATCGCGGCAACGGTCAAAGAAGCCGACCCCAAAGGCGAGGGATTGGAGGTCGCCAGCTCGACGGTGGATCTGGAAGGCGAGATGTCCGAGGCCGACAACGCCCGGGCGCTGCTTTATACGATCAACAAATTTTCCGAATCCCACGGCGATTTCACCATCGACCAATTGTCCGACGGCTACAAACAAATGTTGGACGAAACCCGGGAAAAAATCGCCACGTTCAAGACCGTCATCGCCGATGGCACGTTCGATGTTCTGTTCCAGCCCATCGTCGATTTGTCGGACCGCAGCATTCACCATTACGAAGCCTTGGCCCGCCTACGATCCATGGGCCACGATTCGTCACCGTTTCAATTCATTACCTTTGCCGAGGAAGTGGGTGTCATTGGCGATTTTGACATCGCCATGTCCAAGAAAGTCATCGCCAAAATTAAAGCGGCGCGAAAAAAAAGGTGACCGGCTCAGCATCGCCGTGAACCTGTCCGGACGGTCCTTGGAAAGCCCGGTGTTTGTCGAGGAACTGCACGAGATTTTGAAATCGTGCGACAGCATCCGCGAAGAACTGATGTTCGAAGTGACCGAATCTTCAAAAATTTCGGATCTTGAGTCCACCAACAAATTCCTGCAGAGCCTGCGCGGGCTGGGCCACCATGTGTGTCTTGACGATTTTGGCGCCGGCGCCGCCGCCTTCCAATATCTGCGCGCCTTGGAAGTCGATTACGTTAAGATCGATGGCATCTATGTGCGGGAAGCCTTCACCACGCCAAACGGCAAAGTGTTCCTGAAGTCCATGGCCTCGTTGTGCAGCGATTTGGCAATTCAGACGGTGGGTGAATTTGTTGAAACCGAGGAGGTTTCAGACTTCCTTCACCAGGTTGGAGTGAATTATGGTCAAGGCTACCTGTTCGGAAAACCCAGGATGATCCTGTCGATCAAAACAATCCCCAAAGCCAATACCGCGACGGCATAGGGCGCGCGAAGCCACGGAAATTCAGTCAAGGCCCATCAATTGGATGAACTGACCACAGCGCTCCAACGCCTTGAACCCGGGGGATATCTACATTCCCTGGCGCCCGAAGAAATCTTGGAAAGTTATCCCGGTGCGGGGATCCTGGTGGACCAGTTGGGCCGCATCGTCGGCTCAAACGCCGCCGGCGCCGGGCTGGCACTTGCACTGGGGGAAGGCCTCGATTTGCCTCTGCGCTCGGCCTTGGCCAGCGCCTTGGCCGACAAAAATTCCGCATCCCTCGAAGTGAAAATTCAAGACGGCGAAGACAATCCGGCGACCATGTCCGTCAGTCTTTTGCCATTGCGGGCTCCGGATGGCAGCGCCCGGGTGTTGTTGCTGGGGCGCGAAACAACGGTCGAGCGCGGCATCATTTCAGCCCTGGTGGAATCCCGCAGGCTGTTCAGGGATTTGGTCATGTGCTCGTCGGATTTCGCCTGGGAAACCAACGAGCAAGGCGCGTTCGGATTTGTTTCTCCGCGCGGCGCACTGGGCTATTCGGTGGCCGAACTGAATGGCCGGCTGGCCTATGACATGCTCGACAGGGCGGTGACCGAACCCGAAATTTTCCCGTTCGATACCCGGGTCCAGTTGGAAGACGCCGAGGTTCATTTGCTGACGTCTGAAGGCGCCTCGGCCTGCTTGCTGGTCAGCTGCATCCCGGTGTTTTCCACCGGCGGCGACTACAAGGGCGCCCGCGGTGTGTGCCGGGACGTGACGGACGCCCGGGCCCGGGACGCCGAATTGGAACGGGTGCGGGGCCGTGAACGGTTGCTGGGCGGCATCGTCGAGTCGATCCGTAGCGAGGTTACTCCCGCCGCCATTTTGGGCGCCGCGGCCGCGGCCACCGGGGCGGCACTGGGCGCGCGCCATTGTTGGATTTTGCGGGTGGACTCATCCGGGTTTTCGCTTGCCGCCGACGACGACGGCGCAAACGGCCCGCCACCCCGCGAAGCCCTGAAATTGGCCGCCGGGGCGCTGAAGGGAGCCTCAGGCAGCGCTGCAATACGTCTGGCGTCCGGTGACTTGGTCATTGTCGCCTCTGTTGCCCGCTACCAAGACCGGGTCAACGGCGCCATCGCCGTGGCGCGCCAAACAAAAAGCGATCCCTTCGACGACGACGACGCGGCGTTGGTGGCTGACGTCGCCGATCGGTTGGGCATCGCCATGGAGCAAATCGCCAACACCGAATTATTGGAGCGGCTTTCCCGCACCGACGAGCTAACCGGGCTGTTGAACCGCCGGGCGTTCACCGAAGAGGTCGCGGTGCGGCTGGAACATCACCGGCGCACGGGCCGACCGGGAGCATTGCTGTACGTCGACATGGATAACTTCAAGATGGTCAATGATCTGCACGGTCACCACAAGGGCGACGAAGCCATCCGAGAAGTGGCGTTGATGCTAAATACCGGGTCCCGGATCGGCGATTTGGCGGCGCGGCTCGGCGGTGACGAATTCGGTCTGTGGATCGAAGATGCCGATTTGCCAGCGGCGAAAACCAAGGCCGAAAGTTTGTTGGCCGATTGCGCCCGCCTGCGGCGGCTGTCCGCTGATGACGATCATCCCCTGGGTTTGTACATCGGCGTCGCCACTAGCGCCCCCGGCGACAGCGTGTCGCAATTGATGGCCCGGGCCGACGGCGCCATGTACGGCGTCAAGCGCCGCGGCAAAGGCGGCCTCGAACTCGCGCCAAACCCAGGCGAGGGGGTGTAGGCGATGTTTGGCGGCCTGTTCAAATCCAAGAAAAATGCCAAGCGGCTGGCGGGAGATATTTCCTACAAGTACGCGAAGAAAATCGCCCGGGACAAAAACCCCGCCGTGCGATCCGAGCTGGCTGAGCGCGACGACGTCAAACCAGAAATCTTGTATTTCATGGCCGAAGACAACGCCCCGGAGGTGCGCCGCAAGGTGGCCGCCAATTCGGCCACCCCCCGCCACGCTGACTTCATTCTGGCGTCGGATGCCGACGACGACGTGCGCTGTGATTTGGCCCTGAAAATTGGCCGCCTGATCCCGGGACTGCCGCCAGAGGAAAGCGAACGCCTGCAAGACCTGGCTTTCGAGATCTTGAACATCCTTGCCCAGGACCAATTGCCCCGGGTGCGGGCAATCATTGCCGAGGAAATCAAGCTTGCCACCAATGTGCCGAAGCCGATGATCGAGCGCTTGGCTCACGATGTGGAGCTGGTGGTGGCGGCGCCGATTTTGGAATACTCGCCGCTGCTTACCGATTCCGACCTGTTGGAAATCATCCAGGCGGGCGTCGTCGATGGCGCTTTAAGCGCCGTGTCGCGGCGTCCGGCGGTCAGCGACAAGGTTGCTGGCGCGATCGTCGCCGCCAATGATATCCCCGCGGTGGCGACGCTGTTGGCCAATCCCAACGCCCAGATCCGCGAAGACACGCTGGACCAGATCATCGAGGTCGCCGAGCAAGCCGAGCCGTTGCACGAGCCGCTGGTTTCACGGCCGGAGTTGTCCCAAGGGGCGATTCGCCGCATCGCCGGGTTCGTATCCGCCGCGATTTTGGAGATTCTCAATCACGAACATGCAATGGACGATGAGACAAAGCAATACGTCAAAGAGGCTGTGAAGAAACGCATCAAACTCGAACAAGCGGCGCCAGCCCAAGGTTCGCTGAAGGAAAAGATCGAGCGCATGGCGGATTCGGATGAACTGACCGAAGACGCCATCACCGGCGCTGGCGAAAAAGGCCAGCGCGGTTTCGTTGCCGAGGCCTTGGCGTTCCGCGCCAAGATCGAGGTGGGCACGGTCAACGCCATGTTGGATTCCCGCAGCGGCAAGGCGGTGACCGCTCTGTCCTGGCGGGCCAAAATGTCGGCGCGCGGGGCCATGAGCTTGCAGCGCCATGTGTCCCGCGTTCCCACCAACGCCACGATCCATGCCCATCATGGGGTGGAATACGCCCTGAAGGATCCGGAAATGGAGTGGTTCATCCGCTATTTCGAGCGCGCAGCGGAGGAGACCGCCGGCGAAAGCGAAGCCTACTTGGCCTTCACCCGGCGTGATTTCACCATCGTCCCGACCCCCAGTTCGGTGAAAATTTCCAACAGCAGCACATGGGGCAGGCGGCCATCTAAAATATGCGCGGCTTCGACGCCGGCTTTAAGGGCTTTCAGACAGGTTTCCAATTTGGGGATCATGCCGCCGGTAATGCCGCCCTCCCGCAACAGTTTACGGGCTGCGGTGGGTGAAAGCTGGGCCATCAAATTGCCCCGGGCATCCAACACCCCGTCGACGTCGGTCAACAGGATCAGCTTGGTCGCGGCCATTTCGCTGGCGATCGCGCCGGCCACGGTATCCGCGTTGATGTTGTAGATTTCGCCTTGCTCGCCGATGCCGATGGGGGCGATCACGGGGATCACATCGTTGGCGGAAAACGGGGCCAATACCTTGGCGTTAATTTTGGTGGGCTCGCCGACAAATCCCAAATCCAGCACCCGTTCGATGTTCGACCCCGGGGTGCGGATTTTGCGCCGCAGTTGTTCGGCCCTCACCAAGCCGCCCTTTTTGCCGGAAATGCCTTTGGCCAAACCGCCCGCGGCTTCGATTGCTGTGACGATGTTTGTGTTGATTTCCCCCGCCAGCACCCGTTCCACGATTTTCACCGTGGCCCTGTCGGTGACTCGCAGCCCGGCCTCGAACTTACTTTCGATGCCCTGTTCTTTCAGCATTTTGCCAATCTGGGGTCCGCCGCCATGGACCACAACGGGGTTGATGCCGACCTGTTTGATCAACATGACGTCCCGGGCAAAGTCGTGGATCAGCGCCGGCTTGCCCATGGCATGGCCACCGAATTTGATCACAAAAGTCTGGCCGGCAAAGGCGCGCATATACGGCAGCGCCTCGGACAGCGTCAACGCGGTCTTCAACCACTCCGTCCGGGATTTGCTCCGGGTTTTGGTTTTCGCCTTAGCCATGGGCGCGGTATAGCCTAGAGCATGATCAAACAATATGGAGTTAATTTGATGGCGGCAAATCGGCTTTCCGGGCAGGCGCGGCGCGAAGCGCGATGCGGTGCCATCGGTCGAGCGTCGCAACTAACCTGGGGAGCCGATTGGCCCCACCGAAGGCCGGATTCTTTTGCCCCGTGGCGTTGTTGCCCTTCCTCACCGATGTGTCGCATCGCCATCAAAAGCGCGCCAATGCTGCGGAGCAGCGAACAGCAGTAATGCCACGGGGCAAAAGAATTTCGGTCAAATGGTTTCATATTGTCTGATCATGCTCTAGGCCACGTCCTCTTGGCCGGGATCAGCCGTCAAACTCAAGAAC
>JAKZSO010000048.1:0-13260 GCA_047517625.1 Alphaproteobacteria bacterium | reverse complement strand
CTGCGGTCCCGGTCACGGTGAAGGACGGCAAGATACTGATCGCCGGGCCCGGCGAATTTTCATAGGATACGCGAAAGTCGAGCCACCTAGTCTTAAACGGTGGCCATCAGAGGAGAAATCCGCCATGTCCGAGGATCAAGTTTTTCCGGTTTCTGACGACTGGGCCCAACGGGCCTGGGCCGATTCCGCCAAATATCAAGAAATGTACGATCGTTCGGTCGAAGATCCGGACGGATTTTGGGCCGATCACGGAAAACGCGTGGACTGGATCAAACCGTTCACCAAAGTTCGCGACACCGACTTCAATCGCCCGGTTTCAATCAAGTGGTTCGAAGACGGCACCCTCAACGCCGCCGCGAATTGTTTGGACCGGCATTTAAATGCGCGCGGCGACCAGACCGCGATTATTTGGGAAGGCGACGATCCAACGGAGTCCCGCACGCTGACATACAGACAGCTGCATGAAGAGGTCTCGCGGTTGGCCAACGGTCTGAAAAGCATTGGCGTCGCCAAGGGTGACGTGGTGACGATTTATATGCCTATGATCCCGGAAGCCGCCGTGGCGATGCTGGCGTGCGCCCGCATCGGTGCGCCTCATAGCGTTGTTTTTGGCGGGTTTTCGGCGGATTCCCTGGCCAGCCGGATCCAAGATTGCCAATCGAATTTTGTTATTACCGCCGACGAGGGCGTGCGCGGCGGCAAGACCATTCCGTTGAAAATCGCCACCGATGAGGCAGTCGAAAACTGCCCGACCGTGAAGCATGTGGTGGCGGTGCGGCGCACCGGCGGCGATGTGCCATGGACCGAAAGCCGCGATCGCTGGTACCACGATTTGGTCGATCAGGCCTCGGCCCATTGCCCGGCGGAGGAAATGGGGGCCGAAGACCCGCTGTTTATTCTTTACACCTCCGGCAGCACCGGAAGGCCCAAAGGCGTGCTTCACACCACCGGCGGCTACATGGTCTACGCCTCGATGACCCACCAGTATGTGTTCGATTACCACGACGGCGACATCTATTGGTGCAGCGCCGATGTGGGTTGGGTCACCGGCCACAGCTACATCGTTTACGGGCCACTGGCCAACGGCGCGACGACGCTGATGTTTGAGGGCATCCCGACCTATCCAACGGCCTCGCGGTTTTGGCAGGTTTGCGACAAGCACCAGGTCAATATTTTCTACACCGCGCCCACGGCCATCCGTGCCCTCATGCGCGAAGGCGAAGAGCCGGTGACCCGGACCTCACGCAAAAGCGTACGACTGTTAGGTTCGGTGGGAGAACCCATCAACCCTGAGGCCTGGCTGTGGTATCACCTGGTGGTTGGAAACAGCCGTTGCCCCATCGTTGACACGTGGTGGCAAACCGAAACCGGCGGGATCTTAATCACGCCGCTGCCCGGGGCAATCGGCTTGAAACCCGGATCGGCGACCAAGCCGTTCTTTGGCATCCGCCCGGAAATCGTCAATCAGGAGGGAGAGGTCCAGACCGGAGCCGCCAGCGGCCTGCTATGCCTGGCCGGGTCCTGGCCTGGACAAATGCGGGGCCTGTTCGGCGATCATAAGCGATTCGAGGAAACGTACTTTTCCCAATACGCCGGCAAGTATTTTACCGGCGACGGCGCCCGCCGCGACGAGGACGGATATTATTGGATCACGGGTCGCGTGGATGACGTGATTAATGTCTCCGGCCACCGCATGGGAACGGCCGAGGTTGAAAGCGCGCTGGTCGCCCATGCCAAAGTCGCCGAGGCCGCCGTGGTCGGCTATCCTCACGAAATAAAAGGCCAGGGGATTTACGCCTATGTCACGCTGAACGCCGGGGTGGAAGCCGATGACGAATTGCGCACCGAACTTGGCAACTGGGTGCGAAAAGAGATCGGGCCCATCGCTAAGCCAGATTTGATCCAATGGGCGCCCGGTCTGCCAAAAACCCGTTCCGGCAAAATCATGCGGCGGATTTTGCGCAAGATCGCCGCCGACGATTTCGCTGACTTGGGCGACATCACGACGCTTGCCGACCCCGCAGTGGTGGAAGATTTGGTCGAAAACCGGGTGAACCGCGGCGACTGAAGGCGCCAGCGCTTGATAATAGTCCGATCGTTCCTACCTTTATCCTCCGAACGGAGTGTTTCAAGGTACGGGCGTTCGTGCTAAACCGCATGAAAATGGTGCGCCTTGGTACGAACGTTCTGCCTTAAATTTCGCGGTGAATTAGACCATGCGCAAGGGCGCAAAAACTCGGGAAGCAATTTTAGAACGGGCGGTCAGTATTGCCAGTCAGAATGGCTTGTCCGGTTTGACCATTGGTGGACTGGCGAAGGAATTGGAGCTTTCGAAATCCGGTCTGATCGCCCATTTCGGCACCAAGGAAGCATTGGACCTGGCAGTACTACAGGCCGGGGCCGCGCTGTTTTCAAACAATGTCCTGGTGCCGGCGAGCAAATCGGAGCCTGGAGAGGCCAGGGTGCGAGCCCTTTTTGACGGCTGGCTGGTTTATGCCAACCTGAAACAGCTGCCCGGGGGGGATTTGTTTTTCGCCGCCACCGCGGAACTGGACGATCGTCCGGGGGTTTGCCGGTATTACCTGACCCGGGTGCAAAAAGATTGGCTGCAATCCATCGACAATGCCACCCGGGAGGCGATGACCGAGGGTCATTTTCGCGAGTCGCTGGACCCCGCGCAAATTTCATTCAACATCGTTTCCATTCTTTACGGCTATCACGTTTATTCCCGGCTGCTGAATGACCCCTTGGCGAAGCGCCGCACCCAGGCCGCTTTCGAAGTTCTGCTGGCGCGGGCCCGGGCTCCGGGCTACACCCCACCGCCAGCGAATTCTGATGAAAATTCAAAGACTTAAGCCCGGGCCCAGGTTTAAGCACCACCGTCCGGTTCCGGGCACCATGACCCCCGCGTACCGCCATCGTACGGTCGTGCGAAACCATCCTGCACCAATTCAGCGGCCAAATCAGTGCCATCCGCCAGCGTAATGCGGGCGGTGACGCGGCCTGCGTATTTCCCGTATTCCACGTCCCACAGCATCACCGACCGGCCCAACACCCGGGCCCGCACCCGGTCCCGGGCTGCGACTGCTAACGAACGTTCGGTTTCGCATTTTCCCCGCATTTCTGGCGCATCAATGTCCAAAAGCCGAACGCGGATTTCCACATCCTGGCCGAGCCAGATTCGGGCACGCACGCCTACGGTGTCGCCATCAACCACCTCGATCACCGTTGCGGGAATCGGCCCTGGCAGGGTTTCAGCGGCCCAAACCACCCCCACAAGGCCGACCATCAGTGAAAGCGCCATCCCGGTCGCCTTGAAACGGCCCCGGCCGCCCTTGGCGCCAGGGTTTTTGGTCGGATTTCGATGCGTTCTTGGCATTTCCAGGTGGGAATCCCGCAGCCACACTTTGCAAATATATAGAACGTACACCGTGGAAAACAAGAACAATCCATGTACAACCGTCAGGGTCGCAAATTGACCGGGGCGAGGGCCGCGGCGCTGGCGGTCTTGGCGTCCGTTGGCGGCGGCACCGCCTTGGACGCGGCTTTTGATGGCCTCGAGGCGAAACATTTCGCCGGGATGGATGCCCGGGACAGGGCGTTTGCACGGCTGATGGTCCTGACCACGTTACGGCGGCGCGGCCAGATTGATGATGCCCTGGCGAAGTGCCTGGATCGCCCGCTGGCGGCGAAATACCGCAAGGAACGCGAAATTTTGCGCCTGGGCGCCGCGCAAATATTGTTCATTGGCACCAAGGCCCACGGGGCGGTGGATGGCACCGTGGCACTTGCCGGGCGCAGCCCCTTGCGCGGCCTGATCAATGCGGTTTTGCGGCGCCTGAGCCGTGAGGGCCCGGCAATCGTCGAAGCCCAAGACGCCCAGCGGCTCTCCACCCCCAATTGGCTTGTGCGCCAATGGGACAGCCAGTTTGGGGAAAAGAACGCCAGTGCGATTGCGACCGCCCATCTGGCCCAGCCGCCCCTGGATGTGACAGCCAAAAGCGATCGGCGGAAATGGGCGAAGCGGCTGTCGGGGACGATAACCCCGTTGGGTTCGGTGCGGGTGATGGCCGCGGGGCCCGTGCCGGATTTGGCGGGCTTTGCCGACGGCGAGTGGTGGGTCCAGGATACGGCGGCGACGATTCCGGCAACACTGCTGCTGGCAGCCTTGGAAAACCCCGCCGGGACCCGCATCGCCGACCTGTGTGCAACCCCCGGGGGGAAAACCGCACAGTTGTGCGTTTCAGGTGCCGCCGTGACCGCCGTTGATCGATCGGCCCAGCGGCTGAAACGATTGCGCATGAATTTGGCGCGCCTCGGCCTTTCGGCCCATGTGATTGCCGAGGACGCCACCGAATGGGAGGCGCCGGCGCCGTTTGCCGGCGTGCTGCTGGACGCGCCTTGTACCGCCACCGGCACCATCCGCCGCCGCCCGGATATTCTCTGGGCCAAGGACGCCGCCAGCGCCGAAAAACTAACGGGCGTTCAGGATCGGCTGCTGCGCGCCGCTGGGGGCATGGTCGCCCCGGGGGGCGTGCTGGTTTATTGCACCTGTTCCCTGGATGCCCGGGAAGGGGTGGAGCGCATCGAAGCATTTCTGGCGGACCACCCGGACTTTTCCCGGGCGGCAATCGATCCCGGCGAAGTCGGCGGCCTGGACGAATTGCTGACGAACATTGGAGATTTGCGGACCTTGCCGTGCCACTTGTCTGACATCGGCGGCATGGACGGATTTTACGCGGCCCGGCTGCGGCGGCGGCACTGATCCTCGGTCGTCTTGCCGGTGCCCGGGGAAGCTGATACAGACTGCGCCCCATGCAGCAAAACATCCGCATCGCGCCCTCCATCCTTTCCGCCGATTTCGCCCAGCTGGGCGAGGAAGTTCGCCGGGTCGACGAGGCGGGCGCGGATTACATCCACGTTGATGTGATGGACGGCCATTTTGTCCCCAACCTGACGATCGGCCCGGGGGTGACCAAGGCGCTGCGGCCGCATTCAAAGAAAGTGTTCGACGTTCATCTGATGATTTCCCCGGTGGACCCGTTCCTGGAGGGCTTTGCCGATGCGGGAGCCGACATCATCACCGTCCACCCGGAAGCGGGCGCCCATTTGCACCGCACGCTCCAAGAAATCAAACGCCTGGGCAAAAAGGCCGGCGCGGCCCTGAATCCGGCCACCCCGGTGGCCGCCATTGACCATGTGTTGGCGGAATTGGACCTGGTGCTGGTGATGAGCGTCAACCCGGGGTTTGGCGGCCAGGGGTTCATCCCCAGCCAGCTGGAAAAGCTGCGGGAATTACGCGAAAAAATCGACGCCATCGGCAAGCCAATCGACCTGGAAGTGGACGGCGGCATCAATTTTGAAACCGCCCCCCTGGCGATCGCGGCCGGGGCAGACGTGCTTGTGGCCGGCACCGCGACGTTTGCCGGCGGGCCCAACGCCTATGGCGGCAACATTGAAAGGCTGCGCGGCGCCGCTTGACCGGAACCCACGACACCCCTGACCTTCCCAGCCCGGCCACGGTCGCGGCTGACCCCCAGCTTCCAAAAATTACGCCGGGCCAACCCATGGCCCCGACCCCGCAGCCGGCCCAGGCCGTTGCGCCCGGCAAGCCCAGCGCGTGGAAGCAAATGCGCGACGGGTTGATGCGGAACATCTTTGCCTCGTCCCTATACCGGCTGAGCCTGCCGCGATCGGCGGCGACGGACCTCGCCGCCCAGCCCGCCGACCCGTGGCCCGGAGATGCCGTCGTCGCCAACGACATGTTCCAGGGCCGCTACCGGTTCGCCGGTCAGGAATTGGTGCTCGCCAACCAGACCCCATGGTCGCAAATGCCGCCGTCAACCGAATGGCAGCGCCAGGCATCGTCGTTTGGCTGGCTGCGGCATTTCGGCGCCGGCGGCGGTGCTGCTGCCCGCCAGGGTGCCCGCGAACTGGTGCGGTCTTGGCTCGACGCTTACGGCGAATTTGATGCCCTGACTTGGGCCCCGGAGGTCATGGGCCGGCGCCTGATGGCATGGACCAGCCACGCCGATTTCTTGCTGGAAGATGCCGACCCGCCGTTCCGGCAAAATTTCTTGGCCGCCCTGGATCGCCAGACCAAGCATTTGGGCCGGGCTTGGTCCATGGCCCCGGCCGGGGCTGACAGGCTTGCAGCCCTCGGCGGCTTGATTCTGGCAGCGATTGCCCTGGACCCGTCGGGCAGGCGATCAAAAAATCTCCCCGCCCACATGACCGCCGAAGTCTCGGCCCAGGTCTTGGCCGACGGGGGCCACGCGTCCCGCAATCCATCCCAGTTGTTGGCCGCCTTGCGCAGTCTGATTTGGCTGAAAACCGGCCTGGAGGCCACTGGGGCCCCGGTGCCCGCGGGCGTAGCCGAGGCCATCGCCCGGATGGCGCCGATGCTGGCATTTTTCCGCCACCCCGACGGCGGCTTGGGGCTGTTCAACGGCGCCAGCGAGGGTGACCCCGCACAAATCAAGCAATCGCTGACCCACGTTCTGGGCACAAGATCCAAACGGCCCTTGGCGGTGGCGACCCACAGCGGCTTCGAGCGGATGATGGCGGGGAAGTCCGTGGCCTTGGTCGACGCCGGCAAACCGCCCAACCCGCCGTTCGATGGAGTCGCCCACGCCGGAACGCTTGCGTTTGAATTCAGCGCCGCAAAACACCGGATCATCGTCAACTGCGGCCACCGGGGTGGCGCGGATTGGCTGCAAGCGTCCAAGGCCACCGCCGCCCATTCCACCGTCACCATTGGCAACACCAACTCGTCCCCGCTCGATGGCGACTCACACGGCCCCAAGGCCATGACACTCAACGTTCAGCGCAAAGAGGACGACGGCAATCTGTGGCTGGATACCGAACACGACGGTTATGTGCCGCGGTCGGGGCTGTACCATCGCCGGCGGCTTTACTTGAGCGCCGATGGCGGCCAACTGCGCGGCGAAGACGTCATAGAGGGCGTGCGGACCGAGGGCCGGGTGGGGTTGCCGATCACCGCCCGGTTCCATTTGCACCCGGACGTGCATGCCTCGGCCACATCAGATGGGGCGCTCTTGAAACTCGCCAACGGTCAGGGCTGGCAGTTCCGGGCTGCGGGGGGCGAGATCGCCATGGAAGAAAGCGTGTATTTGGGCCGCCCTGGCGAAGTGCGCCGGGCCGAACAAATCACAATCACGGCTGAGGTCGAGGCCGGTGGCACCTCGTTAAAGTGGGCCCTGGCCCGGGTTTAGGCCCAGTACTTCACGCCTGTCCGAATTCCGCACAAAACAAAAATCCGCGTCTATTGAAAATATCGTTTTAGCGTCTGGCTTTTTTAGACGGTATAGCCATAAATGGTCCATGACGATCGAACACAAACGCCGCGCCGCCAAGGTTCTGGCCAAGCAAGCCGCCAAAACCCGAAAGCGGATCAAAGATGGCCTGGCGACCGTGGACGTCGGTGAACGTGCCGACGTTGACATCCCGGAACTGCCGAAACTCCCGGACCTTTCGGGCCAGTTTGATACCCTTCGGAAGCTGCTCGCGGATACCGTCCGCATCTTGGAGTTCACCGCCCAAACCATCAAAACCTTGAACGTGTTGATGGAGGATGTGCATGACACGGCTGGGGCCTACGCCGCGCTGGCGGAGGACGAAACCTACCCGGGCGAATTGATTGACAGCATCGCAGCGGGCGAAAACCCGGTGCGCGCTTTTCGCAAATACCGGGGCATGAGCCAAGCGGCGCTGGCCGAACAAGCCGGCGTCCGCCAGGGCACTGTCAGCGGCATCGAGCGCGGGCACCTGGCGCGCGTGGACACCGTGGCGGCGATCGCCAGGGCGCTGGGCACCGACATTGAAATGCTGCTGCCTCGTGCGGACTGAGGCGCGAACGCCTTTCGCGGTACGCCGCTATCCGGTGGTATTTTCCACCATTGCCGCTGAGGTCGAGGCCGGGGGGACTTCGTTAAAGTGGGCCTTGGCCCGCGTCTAATTGCTAGAATAAATGAAATGTGCCGCCGGTGACGGCGATTGGCCAGCGGCCCGCTTCGATCAGCGCGAACTTGTAGGCAAAGGCATGGGTTGCGTCTTCACCAGCCAAGTCCACCAGCGCCCGCAGATGACAGGCCTGGACCGCGGCCCCCGCCGCCGCCCGGATCAGTTCAGGGTCTGACACCCCGGACAAAGCAATGGCTTCTTCCGCGGCCAGGGCCGCTGACTGGGAGGCCCCCTCGGTGAGCCGGGTCAGGGCCAAATTGAATTCGCTTTCGTCGACGATTTCCAAGGCATCTGCGGTCAGGCCGCTGCGCAGCATTTCCTCGGCTTCCCACCACGGGGTGTTGAAGCCGGGGCTTTCGCCCGGCCTGTGCCGCCTGTTCCCAACCGGCCACAAGGCCGACCGAGACATCCGTTGCCCCCATGGCGGCCAAATAATGTTCCGCCGCCGCTAGTTCGGAATTTTCCAGGGGTTGCCCGACAGTGGCGAATCAATGGATGTGGTCCAAGTCCGTGGCAAACCGTTCCACGGCCAAGAGCCGCTCCAGGCCTTCCAGGGCCGCGTCTTCGTCGTCACGGAGATGGATCAGGGTCTTCCTCCGCGTCCGGCGCCTCAGCTTCAGGGTCGTTGAACACAAACAATTGCGGCGCCAGGATCGGGTTGATCCGCATTCCAGTGAGGATCACCACCGTTACCAAGCCCTGAGGATCGGTGACCTCCCACTGGCGCAGTTCCAGCGGGTCGTCGCGAAACACCAGGGTAATTGATCCATCGTCGGGGCGATCCGGGTCGACCAATGTCAGCCGCAGTATCCCCGGGGCGGCCTCGACTGCCTGGGCGTGGCCGGTGTTGATGAAATCCACCGTGCGGGCGACCAGGGGCCCCAAGGGTGTTGCCTGGACCGGCCAGGCGTTCACTTGGCCCAGTTCGTGATCGTACAAAATCAGGCGGAAGCCGTCGGCGACAATCAGCAACGGCACCGGCGGCGCGTATTCGAACCGCAGCCGTCCGGGGCGGCGCAAATAGAAATCACCTTGCGACACCTCGCCGCCCGGAGCGATTTGGCTGAACTGCGCGCTCAAGGTCGTGATGGCGTTGAAGTAGGCCTCAACCCGGGCGACGTGGGCCAGGTCTTGTTCCGTCAGCTCGGCGGCCGCGGGCAAGGCGGCTGTCGCGACCGTCGCCACGACCAAAAAACCAAGTCGCTTCGCCATCCCCACTGGTTTTAATTGCCCATCAGAATTTCGCGTTTGCCGGAGCGGTTCGGCGGCCCAAGGACGCCTTCGGCCTCCATACGTTCGATCAGCCGGGCGGCGCGGTTGTAGCCAATTTGCAATTGCCGCTGGACGAAGCTGGTGGACGCCCGCTGGTCCCGCAGCACCAACGCCACCGCTTCGCGGTACAGGGCATCGCCGTCGCCCTCTTCAGCCAGTTCACCGTGGTCGCTTTCGGCTTCGGGCTCTTCGGTGACTTCAGCCAGGTAATCGGGTTTGCCCTGGCGTTTGAGGGCTTTCACCACCCGTTCGACCTCTTCGTCCGTTACGAACGGCCCATGCACCCGCTGGATACGGCCGCCGGCTTCCATGAACAGCATGTCACCTTGGCCCAATAGTTGTTCCGCGCCTTGTTCGCCCAAAATCGTGCGGCTATCGATTTTCGACGTGACTTGGAACGACACCCGGGTCGGGAAATTGGCCTTGATGGTGCCGGTGATGACGTCAACCGACGGCCGCTGGGTGGCCATGATCAAATGAATCCCGGCGGCCCGGGCCATCTGCGACAGGCGCTGGATCGCCGCCTCGACGTCTTTTCCGGCCACCATCATCAGGTCGGCCATTTCGTCCACCACCACCACGATGAACGGCAGCGGTTTCAATTCCAGATCTTGATCTTCGTACACCGGCTCGCCGGTCGCGGAATCGTATCCGGTCTGGACCGTGCGTTTTGGTTTGCCGCCGTCGGCCAGGGCCTCGGTGACCCGCGTGTTATAGCCCGCGACATTGCGGACGCCGAGCAACGACATGGCCCGGTAGCGGTTCTGCATTTCCCGCACCACCCATTTCAGGGCCACCACGGCCTTGGCCGGTTCGGTGACCACCGGCGCCAGCAAATGGGGGATATCATCGTAAACCGACAATTCCAGCATTTTCGGATCGATCATGATCAACCGGCATTGCTGGGGGGTCAGGCGGTACAGCAGCGACAAAATCATAGTGTTCACGGCCACCGATTTGCCGGAACCGGTGGTGCCCGCGATCAGCAGGTGGGGCATCCGCGCTAGATCCGCGACCACCGGTTCACCGGCGATGTCTTTGCCCAAGGCCAACGACAAGCTGCCCGCGGTGCTTTCGTATTGCCGGGTCGACAGCAATTCGCGCAACAGCACCATTTCACGGTTGGCGTTGGGCAGTTCAATCCCGATCAAATTTTGACCTGGGATCACCGCTACCCGGGCGGAGATCGCGCTCATGGACCGGGCGATGTCGTCGGCCAGGCCGATCACCCGGGACGTTTTGGTGCCCGCGGCCGGGTCCAAATCATAGCGCGTGACCACGGGGCCCGGATTGACCCGGGCGATTTCGCCGTGAACACCAAATTCACCCAGCACGGTTTCCAACAGCCGGGCGTTTTGTTCCAGCGACGCTTCGGTCAGGGATTCCGAGCGCCGGGTCACCCGGCCCACGGCCTGAAGCAGGCCCAGGGGCGGCAAATGAAAGCGGCTGTTGGCATCCAGATCCAGTGCCGGCTGGGCGTCTGACTTCGCCCTTTTGGATTGGCGCAGCATTGGCGCCCGCGGCGCGATGCGCGAGGGTCCGGGGGCGGTGGCCGGACGAGTCTCGACCATCGGCGGCGGCGGCGGCGACCCCGGGGCAGGCACCTGGAGCTTGGCCTCCTGGAACACGGGCGGCTCTACTCTGAGTGCCTCACCACGGAACCTGGGTTCGTTGCGGGTTCGGGCGGTGATGACCGGTGATCGAGCGGCCTGGTCGGTCGCCGGCTCACGTCCGGTGGCGGCATCGGCAATCGCCGCCGCTGAATTCTCAACGGCCTTCAGCCCCCGTCCGGCCAAGCGCGCCAGTCCGCGGACGCCGCGCACCCCAACGGCGGTCATCGCGCCCCATTCCCGGGCAGCGAGGCCGAGACCCAAGGCAAGGGCGGCCAGAGCCAGTGCCCCCAATCCGTACCCCCAAAAATCGGGTGGCACGCCGGGCACAGCCTTTAATCCCAATGCAGCCACCGATGTGGCCAACAAATCCCCCCACCAGCCGCCGAGGCCGGCGGCGATCGGCCAGCCCGGCGGCGCTGTCAGGGACGACGCGAACCCCGCGGCCAGCAACAGGCTGGGTGGCGTGAAGGTCAGATTGAGCCACACCCGGGGCAGGCCTTGATGGGAAAACAGCCGCCACGCCCACGCCGCCAACAACACCGGGACCAGCGCACCTGCCACGCCCAGAGTTTGAATCACCAAATCGGCGCTATAAGCCCCGGGCAGGCCCATCAGGTTTTCGGCTGCCCGTCCGGTGGCATTGTTCCAGCTGGGGTCGTCCGGCGAATAAGTGGCCATGGCCACGGCCAGAAGTGCGCCCGGGGTTGCCAGTACGGCGCCGGTGATTTCCAGCGCCCGGCGCCGCAAGAATGCCGTCGCACCGGCGGGCAGCAAAGGCGAGTCGCGTCTGAAATCCTGGGTCATGGATCCTAAAGCGTAACATTGATGCGGTGCAGGGCGTCGGCGGTGCTGGCCAAGTCCGTCACCAAGGCCACCCTGATGTACGCACGCCCCGGGTGGTTGTCACCGTTGCCAAGGTAGCCCCCGGGCATGACTTTTAGGGACGCGTTGCGCCACAAGTCCGTGGCCGCCGCCTCGCCGTCGCCGGTGCGCAGCCACAAAAACATCGCCGCTTGGGGCCTGTAAAATTCGAATTTCCCGGTCAATTCGCGTTCCGCCAAATCAAACTTTTCCCGGTACGACTGTCGGGTTTGGGCCACATGGTCGTCGTCCGCCCACAGGGCGGCCGAGGCCGCCTGAACCGGTAACGACACGGACGCCGCCGCATAGGCCCGCAAACGCACGAATTCCTTTATCACCGTTGGGTCCCCGGCGACAAACCCGGAGCGCAGCCCCGGCACGCTGGAGCGCTTGGACAGCGAATGAAAGACCACCACGTTATCCAGGCCCAGGCCCGCCTTGGCGCAGATTTCCAGGGCGCCTGGCGGCGGCTCGGCGTCGTAGATATCGGCGTAACATTCATCGACCACCAGTAAAAAGTCGTATTGCCGGGCCAGGCCAATCAAGTGTTCCAAATAGTCCGCGGGCGCCATCACACCTTGGGGATTGCCGGGCGAGCACACATAACAAAGCGCCGTACGCCGCAAGGTTTCTGCCGCGACCCCGGCGTAGTCCGGCAAGTGGCCGTTGGCGGGGCCGGCGTCGACAAAGACCGTATCAGCCCCGGCGCTGATCGCCGCCCCGCCATAGGCCGGGTAATAGGGATTGGGGATCAACACCGCCGCCCGGGGGCCACTGCCTGGGTCCGGCACAACGACCTGGGGGATCAAAAACAGGCCTTCCCGGGTGCCGGAAAGCACGGCGACGTGGCGAGCCGGGTCGATGTAGTCAGCGGGCAGTTCATAGCGCCTGGTCAGCCAGCCAGCAGCGGCGGCCCTGAAATCCGACGTTCCGCGTAAAGGCGGATAGCGCCCGAGCAGCGCCCGATTTTCAGCCATGATGTCGCCGACAAAATCCGGAAACGGGTGACGAGGCTCCCCCAGTGACAAATCCAATTCCGTAAACGCTGGATTGGGTGTGACGCCGCCGAGCAGGGTGGCGATCCGCGTGAACGGTCCGTCGCCCAAGGCGTCCAGGCGACGGCTCAGCACGCGCGGGGCTCAACAATTAGCCCAAATTTGTGCATCGGCCGCAGGATATGGTGGTCCCCGGGAAAAAGGAAGGGCCAGGAAACAGGTCCGAGCTGGCCCGAAAGAAGAAGGGCCGAGCTGGCCCGGTCGAAAGAAGGTCCGAGCTGGCCCGAGTGCCGCCGATCGCCTCGAGGGCGATCCGGAATTTCTCCGAACTAGTTGTCGACTAATGTTAAGAAACAGCCTAATTTTTAAGCTCCTATTTGGCGTTGGCTATTTCCTAGGCACTGGACAGGGGCCCGCCGGGGGTCCACCCTTTGTCCCCATGAAAACCCGCGAAACTCCTGGATTAGACACCGACGTTTTGGTGGTCGGCGGCGGCCTTGTCGGTCAGAGCCTGGCCATCGCCTTGGCCCAAACCG
>JAKZSO010000047.1:0-8903 GCA_047517625.1 Alphaproteobacteria bacterium | reverse complement strand
CCCGACATCCACCGCCGCAACGGCTGAACGGCCGGCCAACTGGTCTCGGATATGGAGGATCGGCCCTTCGTCGGTGGTCCGCATTTCGCGGTAAACGCCCGCCACCTTGGCGAAGTGGCCTTCCATGCCGGAAATTTCGTTCATGGCTCGATCGGGGATCCTTCCATGTGTTTCGGCAAGCGGCCCGGAGTCGCCACTGACGAGCGGACTGGCGCGCCGGCCGCGACGGCGCCCACCCCCAAACGCTTTCCCGCGCCGCCGCGGTCCGCCGCGGATGGCCCCGCGCCCCGGATAAATTCCTCGGTCAGCTCGAATGCTACCGAATCACGCATCTGCACCGGCGGGCTTTTCATGTAGTAGGCCGAGGCCGCCTCCAACGGCCCGCCCAACCCGCGCTCCAATCCCAATTTGGCGCAGCGGATGGCGTTGATGACCACGCCGGCGCTGTTGGGGGAGTCCTGGACCGACATTCTTAGTTCCAGCTCCAGCGGCACATCGCCGAAACCGCGGCCCTCCATGCGAATGAAGGCAATCTTGTTATCGTTCTGCCAGGCCACGTAATCGGACGGCCCGATATGAATGTCACGGGATTTCATCCGCTCGTCCAATTGCGACTGCACGGATTCCGTTTTCGAGATTTTCTTTGATTTCAGGCGGTCGAGGGCCTTCATATTGAGAAAGTCCGTGTTGCCGCCGGTGTTTAGTTGATAGGTCCGGTCAAGTGGTACGCCCCGGTCACCGAATAAGCGGGTGAGCGTGCGGTGGACGATGGTGGCGCCGACTTGGCTCTTGATGTCGTCGCCGACGATGGGAAGGCCCGCGCGGCGGAAATTCCCGGCCCACACCGGGTCGGACGCGATGAACACCGGGACACAGTTGACCAGGGCCACGCCGGCCTCGAGGCACGCCCGGGTGTAGTGCCGGACCGCGTCTTCCGAGCCGACGGGCATGTAGCAGACCAGGACTTCGGCCCTTGAGTCGTTGAGAACCTGGACGACATCGACGGGCTCCTCGTCAGAGGGCCGGAAGGCCTCGTCATCCGGGTAGTCGGCCATGTGGGACGCCACACCGTCGAGAATCGGCCCCATCTGAACCACGATCCCGGATACCGGCAAGGCGCTTTGGAACACCGTTGTACAGTTGGGTTTGGCGAAAATCGCTTCCTCTACGGGCTTGCCCACCTTGCGCCGGTCGATATCAAAGGCGGCCACGATCTCGATGTCGTTTGGCCCCCAATCGCCGATCCGGACATGCATCAGGCCGGCAAACGCTTCCTCGTTTCGTCCCTTGTAATATTCCAGTCCCTGGACAAGGGAACTCGCACAGTTGCCGACCCCGGCGATGGCCACTCTGATTTTTCTCATGCAAAACCTCTCCCGATAATGTTGCCCGATACGACCACGGACGGACTCGCAGCGCGCGCTTTCCCTCAGTTCTTGATCGCTTTTTTCTCGAAATCACAACGGGCTTGCGCAAACGCGCGGAGGCAGTTCTGAGACTGTCTCCCCCGGCGGCTCTAACAGCGGCTAAAGCCCCAGGGGCACGATCCAAACGCCCACCAAAACGCAAGGCCCGGTGGTTTGATCGGCGCTCGAAAACCGTTGCGGCAAGGGGATAGAAACGCCCCACTTGCGGAAAGCAACCTACTCTTTTTTCCGTCTAACGACAAGAACCCAGGGCGTCATTTTGGAGATTTCACGCAGGTGTCGGTTGTCCATCCAAGACTGGCTACAATGGTAAGGATATACCAGGAGCCGCCGCCTATGTCCCGGCAACGGCGGGTATTCGCGCCGTGGGGATCATTCCCGCCGCCGCCGAACCCGCCACAACAGCGATGACGAACACCACCGTTTGCGGGGCGAAATAAGCGAGCGATGAAATACCCGGACCCGGGCAATACCCGACAAGGCCCCAGCCCGCGCCAAACACCGCCGACCCGCCAAGCAGGCGCGGGTCCATAATCGCCTTCTTATCGGGGATCCGGAACAATTCGGCGAATACCGGGGCTGACCGGCCCTTGGCGATGCGGTAGGCGACAAAGGTCACCGCGACCGCGACGCCCATGACAATGATTAGGCTGGGATCCCAGTCGCCGGCGAAATCCAAAAAATCCAAGACTTTGCCAGGGTTGACCATGTGGGACACCGCAAGGCCGAGGCCGAACACAATGCCGGTGGCGAATCCGATCATATTGCGAATCATCGCCTACACTCCGATTACGTGGCGATTGATATAAACCACCACGGCGCCGGCCGCGATGAAGGTCAGCGTGGCGACAATCGACCGCGGTGACGCCCGGCCGATCCCGCAAACGCCGTGGCCACTGGTGCAGCCGCCACCGACCCGAGTGCCAGCGCCGGTGAGAAGGCCGCCAATGATGATCACCGGCATGGTCGCGTCGAACACCAAGGTTTCGACGCCTTCACCGGTTCCGATCCGGTACAGGCCGGTCCCCACGATCAAACCGCCCAGGAACCAAAGCCGCCACGCGGCTTCGCCCTTTTCCGGCGGCAGCAGCCCGGCGACGATGCCGCTGACCCCCGCCACCCGGCCGCTAAGCACCAGCAAAAAGGCGGAGGACAGGCCGATCAGGCCGCCGCCTATAAACGCAGAAATTGGTGTGAAATTTTCCACGACTGCACCAAATTTAGTGTAATTAATAAAATAGTGTCCGAATTCACTGTGGAAGTCCAGCCCGCACGGCGCAAGACACGGCTGTGTGAAATCCCACCCACCGGGCGAATTGCGATATAAATGGTCGCTTGGCATGACCGACCCATTTGAATTCTCCGACGCCGCCGCCGATCCCGCCCCCCCAGATCCCGGGGCCGATGCCCCCCAGGGCGCGCCAGAATATCTGTCCGCCTTGAACGCGGCCCAGCGCGCCGCGGTACAAGCCACGGACGGGCCGGTGCTGGTTCTGGCGGGCGCCGGAACCGGCAAAACCCGGGTGTTAACCACGCGTCTGGCGCACCTGTTCTTCAGCGCCAAGGCCGGACCCCACGAAGTGCTGGCCGTGACCTTCACCAACAAGGCGGCGCGGGAAATGAAGGCCCGGGTCGAAGCGCATCTGAACCGCCCCGTGGAAAGCCTGTGGATCGGCACCTTTCATTCCGTTGGCGCCCGCATCTTGCGCACCCATGCCGAGACAGTGGGATTGAAACCCAACTTCACCATCCTCGATACCGACGACCAGGTCAGGCTGTTGAAACAGTTGCTGAGCGCCGCCGGGATTGACGAAAAACGCTGGCCCGCGCGCCTGGCCGCCGCCGTCATCAGCCACTGGAAAGACCGCGGACTGACCCCCGACGAAGTGGTCAAGATCGACGCTGGCCGCTCTGGTGGCGGTGGCGGTGACTTTGCGGGGGGCAAAGCACCGGCGCTTTACAAGGTCTATCAGGAACGCCTGAAGACCCTGAACGCCGCGGATTTCGGCGATCTGCTGTTGCATGTGTTGACCATCTTCAAAACCAATCCGGAAATCCTGGCCCAGTACCAACACCGCCTGCGCTATCTGCTGGTGGACGAATATCAAGATACCAACGTGGCCCAATATTTGTGGCTGCGGCTGCTGGCCCAACAGCACAAAAACATCTGCTGTGTCGGCGACGACGACCAGTCCATCTATTCTTGGCGCGGGGCGGAGGTCGGCAACATTTTGCGGTTCGAAAAAGACTTCCCCGGCGCCAAGGTCATCCGCCTGGAACAGAATTACCGATCGACCCCGAACATCTTGGCGGCGGCTTCGGGGCTCATCGCCCACAACACCGGACGCCTGGGCAAAACCCTGTGGACCGACAAGCCCGACGCCGAAAAGGTCGCGGTCAAAGGCACCTGGGACGGCACCGAAGAAGCCCGCATGGTTTGCGACGACATCGAAAACGGCCATCGCAACGGCCACCCGCTGGCGGAATTCGCGATCCTGGTGCGGGCCAGTTTCCAGACCCGGGAATTCGAAGAACGCTTGCTGACCCTGGGCATCCCGTACCGGGTCATCGGCGGCCTGCGGTTCTATGAGCACCGCGAAATCCGCGACGCCAGCGCCTATCTGCGGATCATCGCCCAGCCCGACGACGACCTGGCGTTCGAGCGCATCGTCAATGTGCCAAAACGCGGCCTCGGCACGGCGACAATGCAGACCCTGCACGCGGCCGCCAGGTCCACCGGAATTTCACTAGCCAGCGCCGCTCTGGAGCTGATCCAAACCGACGAGCTCCGGCCACAAGCGCGCACTGCCCTGGGCCATCTGATGGCGTCGTTCGAGCGTTGGCGGGGGATGCTCGACACCATACCCCACACCGAAGTCAGCGAACTGATGCTGGACGAAAGCGGCTACACCGCCATGTGGCAGGCCGACAAGGCCCCCGACTCCCCGGGCCGGCTTGAAAATTTGAAAGAGCTGATCACCGCCCTGGAAGCGTTCGATTCGCTGGGCGGATTTCTGGAACACGTCAGCCTGGTCATGGACAATGACGCCGAGGCCGGCGACGACAAAGTCAATTTGATGACCCTGCACGGGGCCAAGGGCCTGGAATTCGACACTGTCTTTCTGCCCGGGTGGGAAGAAGAGCTCTTCCCACATCCCC
Organism: Alphaproteobacteria bacterium; assembly: GCA_047517625.1. Lineage (GTDB taxonomy): Bacteria > Pseudomonadota > Alphaproteobacteria > UBA2966 > CAIVPW01 > JABHVE01. The sequence continues at coordinate 4,317 of JAKZSO010000047.1, read as the reverse complement.
GGGCTTTGGATGAAGGCGGCGCCGACGCCCTGGAGGAAGAACGCAGGCTCGCCCACGTTGCCCTGACCCGAGCGCGCAAACGGGTAACCATTTCTTTCGCCTCGAGCCGCCGGGTGTTCAACCAGTGGCGCAGCTCACTGCCGTCCCGGTTCATCGATGAACTGCCCGCGGACACCGTCGAAATCACCAGCGACCAGGGCGTTTATCGTGGCCGAGGCGGGGGCGGGGCTGAGCCTACATTCGGCCGGCCGGCCGGCCCCGACTTCGAATGGCCAGATCGCAAACAGACGGTGGCCGAAGCCGTGCGCCGCCGAAACGGCCAAGATTTTGTCACGTCCGGCGGATTGGTCATCGAGGGCAAGGCCAAACGGGTCACCCCAAACCCATCCGTAGGCGATTTCGCCGTGGGCGACCGGGTGTTCCACCAAAAATTCGGCTATGGCCTGGTCGCCACGGTGGACGGCAACCGCCTCCACATCGCGTTCGAGAAATCCGGCCCCAAGAAAGTCATCGATTCTTTCGTATCCAAGGCTGCGAAATCATGAGCGAGCGGCCGCCCTCCCACGCCGAGCTCCAGAGCAGATTGATCAACCTGCGCGGCGAATTGGCGAACCGCGATCTGGCCGGGTTCATCGTGCCCCACGCCGACGAATATCTTGGCGAGTACGTCCCCGCCCACTCCCACCGACTGGCGTGGATCACCGGCTTCGACGGATCGGCGGGGATGGCGGTGGTGCTGGCAACGAACGCGACCTTGCTGGTGGATGGCCGCTATACGCTTCAGGTCAAAAACCAGGTCCATGCCGACATGTTCGAACTGCGCCATGTTATCGAACAGCCCGTGGAAGACTGGATCACCAAATGCCTACCCAAAGGCGGCTCGCTCGGGTACGACCCCTGGCATTTCACCGAGGGCCGTGTGAAAAAGTTGGCAAAGGCCTGTGAAAAAGCCGGTGGCGAACTGGTGCCGGTGGAGACAAATCCCATCGACACGGTGTGGACGGATCAACCGCCGCCGCCCATGGCCGCGGCAGTGGCCCACCCGATGGAATTCGCAGGCGAATCCAGCGCCGACAAGCGCGCCCGGATCGCCAAAGTTCTGGCAGGCAATGGCGTGGACGCGGCAGTGCTCACCTCACCGGATTCGATTGCCTGGTTATTGAACGTGCGGGGCGGCGATGTGCCGAACACGCCGCTGCCGCTCAGCTTTGCGGTCCTGCACAGTTCCGGCCAGGTGAACTGGTTCGTGGATGCCGCAAAGGTCAATGACGATTTGGCCGAGACCCTGGGCCCAGAGGTCCGGGTTAATCCGCCCGAGGAATTCGGCGAAGGCTTGGACACGCTCACCGGCAAACGCATCCAAGCCGACCCCAAAGCCTCGGCCGCCTGGGTGTTCGAGCGGCTGGGGGCGGCCGGCGCCGAGATCGTCCGCGACACCGACCCCTGTCAATTGCCCAAAGCCATAAAGAACGACGTTGAGCTGGCCGGCACCCGGGCCGCCCACATTCGCGACGGCGCGGCGCTCACCAACTTTTTGGCGTGGTTGGCGGCGCACGCGGCAAATGGCGGCGTCGATGAAGTGTCCGCCCAAGAGAAACTCAGCAGTTTTCGCTCTGTCACCGAGCACCACCAGGGCCCCAGCTTCGATACGATCTCTGGGGCGGGCGCCCACTCAGCGGTGGTTCATTACCGGGCCACGACGCGCATGAATTGGCCCCTGGAAGACGGCACCCTCTACCTCGTCGACTCCGGCGCCCAGTACTTGGATGGCACCACCGACGTCACCCGCACCATTGCCATCGGCACGCCCTCGGACGAAATGCGCACCCGGTTCACCCAGGTCCTGAAGGGCCACATCGCCATCGCCACCGCCGTGGTGCCGGTGGGCAGCACCGGTGCGCAAATTGATACCTTGGCGCGGATGTTTTTGTGGCGCGCGGGTGTTGATTTCGACCACGGCACCGGCCACGGGGTGGGCAGCTATTTGGGTGTCCACGAAGGCCCGCAAAACATTTCCAAGCGATCCTCCGCGCCGTTCAAACCCGGTATGATCGTTTCCAACGAGCCCGGCTATTACAAACCCGGAGACTACGGCATCCGCATCGAAAATCTTGTGGTGGTGACCGAAGTCGAGACCCCCAAGGGCGGCGAAAAAGACCTCCTCGGGTTCGAAACCCTGACCCTCGCCCCCATCGATCTGGCGCTGGTCGAGCCTTCGATGCTGACCGCCGACGAGCTCGCCTGGCTCAACGCCTACCACAGCAGGGTTGCCGAAACCCTCGGCCCTTTGGTCGATGACGAAACCTCGGGCTGGCTGGCAACCGCCACCGGGGCGCTGGCCTAGGGCCCCAAATAATGCCCCCTCCCCGCCGAGGGAGGGGCACATGCGGAGCGCGGACCGAGGGAGGTTGTGCGATCCAGTCCCCCTCCCCAACGAGGGAGAGGGTTAGGGGGAGAGGGTGCGTACGCACTCAGCGGATGGCCGCAACTGATACAATTCCTCCATGGCCCAACCGCTGGCGAAAAAGCTGCGACGGAATTCTACCGACGCTGAGACCCTCATTTGGGCGCGATTGCGCTACCGCCGATTGGACGGCCACAAATTTCGACGCCAAGCGCCCATCGGACCGTACATTGTCGATTTCTGCTGTTTCTCTAGGAACTTGATCGTCGAGGTCGATGGTGGACAGCATGCGGGATCACAGACCGACAATCAACGAACCCGCTTGCTGAAAATCAAAGGGTTTCGTGAACTGCGGTTCTGGAATCACGATGTGCTGGCGAATACCGAAGGTGTGCTGGAAGTGATTCGTGCTGGACTTCGAGAGAAATAACCTTCGCTAAAATTGCGCGTTCTCGACCCCCTCCCCCTAATCCCCTCCCTCGGTGGGGAGGGGGATTCTTGGCTGAGCCCTATCCTGAACGCTCCTCGGTGCGGAGGGGGATTAACGTTCGCCAAACAACCCGAGAAAGATTTCCCACGGCGTGGTGCGGTCGATTTCGGCAGCGGCGGCGATCGCATCAAGGAATGTTGCCGCCGCCATCGCAAACAAGAACCAGGAGGCGAGCAAAAGCAAAATCACCAACAAACCCTGTAGCCACCGGGCGGCCAGGATTGCAATTGCGATCGGTTCACCGGGCACGTTCTTGGAAAGTGAAAGCATGACCTGATGAGTGACGTACGCGATTGCGGTCAGTACAAAGCCGAACACCAGAATTTCCAGCACCCGTGCGAACGGCGCTCGCAGACCGTCAATGTCCCACCAAACCGACAGCGATAGAACGAGAACCAACACCGGCAGAGCGAACCCGAACACGCTGAACAAAATCACCGCTCTCATCCCTGCCTCCCGCGCCGATCTACGCTGACTAGGCCGGATCAGTCCCGAACCGGCTGGACCAAATCTTCGAGGTCAACGCCGAGCGCTTTGGCCAGCTTGGTCAGCGTGTCGACCTTGGCCATGTGGGCGCCGGTTTCGATCTCGCTGATCGAGGTTTGGTGAAGGCCAGACAGTTCGACAAGCTGATCCTGCGTCAAGCCCAGGTGCCATTTCGGCGGTCTCAAGTAATTCATGGTACTCGGCAATGGGAATTACCGCGAATTCCGGCTCGCCCGTTTTGGCGTTCGCCAGGTTTTGGGGTGCGCTGCGGTCTGGGTCCACGTCTCTTTCGGTCATCGGTATGACTTTCCTCGCGGCGCGATGGTGTGGATGACGGAAAATCCTTACCCCAAAGACACCATCAACTTGTGCCCCAGTGCTTTGATGGCCCGCTCCATGCTTTCCAGCGTGGAGTTGTGCCGATGGTTCAGCAGACGACGGACATCTTTGGGGTCCATTTCCAGCAGCCGCGCAAGGTCCGCATTGCCCAATCCGGACTCTCGCGCCGACAGGTAAAGCGCGGCCTTCACCGCCATTTGAGCTGGCGGCTGCACGGTATCACGACCCTTGGCGGGGCTGGGCCGCGGAATATCTTCCTTGTGACGAATCAGTGTGGCCAGCATTGTAGCCAACGCGTCGGCTGCTTCGGCCAGCGCTTCGGCTTTATCCTCGCCCTCAGTCATCGTACCTGGCAAATCCGGCACCTTCGCAATAAGCCCTCCAATACCGTTATCGGTGAGGTCCACCGGATAGGTAAATCGGTCGGTCATTATCAAAGCTCTCCATGGGTAAAGGTGATGTCCCGGTCGATGTTGAAAAGTTGAGGTAGGTGTCGCTCTCCTGGAGCCGTTAGGCTCCGGGTGCTGCAAACCCAAAAGGGAGAACGACACCATGGGAAAGAATATCCGTAGTTCCAGTAGCCCGAAAGCCCTTGCCA
>JAKZSO010000046.1:0-23471 GCA_047517625.1 Alphaproteobacteria bacterium | reverse complement strand
GTGTAGATCTGCGTCGTCGAGATGTCGGCATGGCCCAGCATCTGCTGCAGCGAGCGGAGATCGGCGCCGCCCGCCAGCAGGTGGCTGGCGAAGGCATGCCTGAGGCCGTGGGGCGAAACCCGGCGCCGGTCGACGCCGGCGCGCAGCGCCAACTCGCCAATCAACTGGGCGAAGCGCTGACGCGTCAAGTGACCGCCCTTGGACCGGGAGGGGAATAGCCACTTAGCGTCGGCAAGGCGTTTCATAAAGCGATTCCGCACGCCCTCGTAGACCTCGAGCGCGGCCTTGGCCGGCTCGCTCAACGGGACCATCCGCTCGCGCCCGCCCTTGCCTCGGATCACCAGGAAGGGCCGCTCGGGCGTCGCCGCCGGATAGGGCAGCGAGACCAGTTCGCTCACCCTGAGGCCGGTGGCGTAGAGGATCTCCATCAGCGCCACGAAGCGCACGCCCTCGGGTCCGGGATAGTCGCGCGCCGCCTCCAGCAGGCGCTCAACCTCTTGCACGCTCAGGATCTTGGGCAACGGCCGGCCGCGCTTGGGGCCGTCGATCCCCGCCGTGGGATCGTCGACTCTCGCGCCCTCGCCATGCAGGAAGCGATAGAACTGGCGCAGCGCCGAGAGCCGTCTCGCCGCCGTCGAGGTCGCCTTGCCGCTCTCCCGGAGCTTGGCGAGATAGGCGCGAATATCCTCTTTCTCGGCTCGCGTGATATCGCCCCCGAGATGGCCAGTGAAATCGGCGAGGTCGCGGCTATAGGCGAGTATGGTGTTGACCGCCGCGCCGCGCTCGGCCGCCAGCATCTCCAGGAACGCCTCGATCCAACCTTCCGCGCTCGGGCTCATCGCAATTTTTACCTCCGAGCCGTCGGGCTCAAAATTCTTGCGCCAGCATCGCCTCCAGGGCGACGGCGCGCGCCTCGGCCTCGAAGCCCAGTCGTCCGAGCGCCCGGATCACCGCCGCGAGCGTCGTCGCACTGGCGCCGCCTGGCCCGGCCCGGCCCAGGGTCAGCAGCGCGAGCAGTACCGTCTCGCCCCGGCGTCCGGACTCGGCCGCGCGCGCCAACCCCCTAAGCAGGGCCGGCGAGGAGGTCGCCTCCGCCGTCCGTCCCGCCCGGGCGTAGAGCAGCGACCACGTCTCCTCGGGCACGGTGTGCCCCAATGCTTCCAGCACCGTCAAGAGCAGACCGGCCCGGCGCGCATGTTCAGGCGTCGACGCTTTCGAGGAATCGCGCCACCAGGCTTTGAAGCGCGCGGGATCCAGCGGCAGTCGCGCCCGCGCGTCGGCGACCAGCAGCAGCGGCCAGAGCGCCCGCCACGCCGCCTCGCGCTCGGCGTCGCCGCCTCGCTCGACCATCCGATACCATTGGAGCGCCAGTTCCGGCTCGCCACAGGCGAGCAACGCCCGGCCGGCTTCCGCCGTGAAGCCGAGCAGCCCCGGCACCGGTCGGAGCGTCTCGAGCGCGGTCTTGTTGGCGCGGGCGACGACGATGTAGCGGTCCGCCGCCCGTGCCGCGGCCAGCGCGGCGGCCAGCATTTCGGCCCGGTCGATCGGCCGCTTTCTGGCCCGCGCGGTCTGATAGAGCAGCGCGTCGGCGCGGGCGCCCGGGTTTTTTCGTGCCCAAGCGGCCGCATCGCGCCGTTCGACCGCGCCGAACTCGGCCAATGCGTACAGCTCGCGCAGGCGCGAGATCGGCAGCACCCGGCTCTCGGCGGCCCGTTCCGCCGCCTCGAGGCGCAACCCCTCCGGCACGTTCTCGCTATCGACCAGATGACGGGCGACGCTCGGCGACGCGCCGGCCATGGCGTCCACCGGCACCGGCCAGTTGTTGGCGCGGAGCATCGCCACGTGCAGCGGCTCCGGCGCCGGCAGGCTGGCGAGCGGCTTTCCGCCCCGCCCGCTCGCGGCGCCGAGCAGGGCATGGAAGGCCTCGTCCTGGTGTTCCGTCTCCAGCAGCAGCTCCTCATAGAGGGCGACGCGGTCGACGTCGCCGGCGAGCGCGTGGCAAAACGCCGCCGACTTCAACCAGATCGGCGCGTTGGAGCGCTCGACCATGGCGAGCGCGAGGGTGCAAGCGCCGTCGTGATCGCCGCCGAGCCACAGGCCGTCGAGGCGCGCCCGGTTCAGCGCGGGCGCCGCCAACGCCTGGGGCGCGCGGCGCAGCAGTGCGGCGATCTCTTCCGCTCGCCCGGCGGCGGCCAGCCGATCCAGGCGGACCGTCAGCAGGCTCGGAGCGTCGGATTTCGGCCCCTTGGGCACGCGCGCGCTGGTCAACAACAGTCGACGGGCGAGGTCGTGGGTCACCGGCGAGTTGCCGTCCATCGGCAGGCGGGCCAACAGGGCGACGACGACGTCGAGACGGCTGCCGGCCCACATGTCGGGTCCGAGACCGCCTTCGCCTTCCCCCAGCAGGCCGACCGAGGCCGGATCCACGGCGCGCAACCGATCGACATGGATTCCCTCGGGGACTCGCGTCCCCTCGACGGCGCGACCGGGCAGGCGTCGAGCCTCCAGGCCGGCGCCGGCGGGCTTTCTCGGCGTCTCGGCTCGGCTCGGCGTCCGCGGCCCGGCCTCCCGCGGTTGGTTCGGGTGAAGCTGCACCGGCGCGCCGAGGCGCCGCTCGCCCTGCTGGGCCGAGGCGACCTGGGCGGCGATCGCGCTCAGCGCGAGGGCGAGCACGACGGCCATCGGCGCCGCCGCGCCCAAGCGCGCCGCCCAGCCCGCCGTCCAAGCTCTATTTCGGGAAGCGGTCATTGGGTATCTCCACCTCGACCGGAGCCGTCGGTGGCGGAATGTCCCAAAAGGTCATGAACACCGCCAGGCCGGCGAGGGCGAAGACAATGATCAAAATCGCGGCCAGCCAGATTCTCTTCATCGCCCTCGAGACGCCGTCTCCCCCGTTTCGAGGCGCGCGACCGTGGAATTCCATCCGATCGACGGCTCGCTTATCCCCTTCCGCGCCGCCCTCGTCACGAAACGCCGATCACCTGATCGAATAGATTGAAATCATGGCGGAATTTGGGCAGTCTATCCCTCGACACCCGACCTGACAACGGCTGGCGTCGTGGCATTGCCGCAATTATAGCGAATCATTCGACTTCCGCCGCCGATGAGCCATTCCCCTCCTGACTCCATCGACCGATCGATCGTGCTGGTCGGCATCATGGGATCCGGCAAGAGCGCGATCGGCCGACGTCTGGCCCAGCGCCTCGGCTTGCCCTTCGTCGACGCTGACGACGAGATAGAGGCCGCCGCCGGCTGCACCATCGAGGACATCTTCCAGCGCTTCGGCGAGGCCGAGTTCCGCCAGGGCGAGGAGCGGGTGATCGCTCGCCTGCTGCAAGGCCCGGAACGGGTCGTGGCGACGGGCGGCGGCGCCTTCATGAGCGCGCGAACCCGCGAGGCGGTACGCGCCGCCGCAATTTCGGTTTGGCTCCGCGCCAATCTGGAGACCTTGATGAAGCGGGTTCGCCGGCGCCACGATCGCCCGCTGTTGCAGCAGGGCGACCCGGAGAAGACAATGGCCCGCTTGATGGAACAGCGTTACCCGATCTACGGCGAGGCGGACGTTGTCGTCGACAGCGCCGACGGCCCGCACGAAAAGGTGGTGGAGGCCGTCATCAAAGCCCTGCGCGAACGCGGGCTCGCCGCCGCCCAGAGCCATCGGGTGGACCTGCGATGAGCGAGGTGGGCGCCGAGGCCAGCCGTCTCCGCGTCGAGCTCGCCGAGCGCTCCTACGACATCGTCATCGGCACCGGGTTGTTGGCGCGGGCGGGCGACTTGATCGCCCCGGTACTGCGCCACCGCCGCGTCGCCGTCGTTACCGACGAGCGCGTCGCCGCGCTCTATCTCGATGCACTCCTGGCCGGCCTCGCGGCAGGCGGCGTCGAGGCCGAGACGATCCTGCTGCCGCCGGGCGAGACGACCAAGAGCTTCGCCCAGCTCGAGAGCTTGTTGGACCGATTGATCGAGTTGGAAATCGCCCGCGACGACGCCTTGGTGGCCTTCGGCGGTGGAGTGATCGGCGACATCGCCGGCTTCGCCGCGAGCGTGCTGCGCCGCGGCATCGACTTCGTGCAAATTCCGACCACGTTGCTGGCCCAGGTCGACAGCGCGGTCGGCGGCAAGACCGCGATCAACGCCAAGCGGGGCAAGAACCTGATCGGCGGCTTTCACCAACCACGCATGGTGCTGGCCGACGTCGCCTTGCTGGAGAGCTTGCCCCGGCGCGAACTCCTGGCCGGCTACGCGGAGGTCGTGAAGTATGGGCTGCTGGGCGATTCCGAGTTCTTCGAATGGCTGGAGGGCCACGGCGCCGATCTGCTGGCGGGCGACGCGGCGCTCCGCGCCCGGGCGGTGGAGACGAGCTGCCGTGCCAAGGCCGGCTTCGTCGGCGCCGACGAGCGGGAGGGCGGCCTTCGCGCGCTGTTGAACCTCGGCCATACCTTCGGCCACGCGCTGGAGGCGGAAACCGGCTTCTCCGACCGCCTGCTGCACGGCGAGGCGGTGGCGATCGGGATGGCGATGGCCTTCGCTTTCTCGACGCGATTGGGCCACTGCCCAGGCCAGGACACGACGCGCGCCCTCGGCCATCTGCGGGCGGTGGGGCTGCCGACGCGGCCGGCGGACGCCGGCCTCGGCCGCGATGATCTAGCGCGCCTGATCGGGCACATGCGCCAGGACAAGAAGGTGCGCGACGGCCGCCTCGCCTTCGTGCTGGCGCGTGGCATCGGCGAGGCCTTCCTCAGCCGCGAAGTCGATCGGGGCGAGTTCGAGGCCTTTCTGGCGACGGCGCTGGCGGCATGAGGGGGATGGTGCGGCGACGATGAATTGGGAACTGCTGCTCTGGCTCGCGCTGATCGTGGTGCTGCTGTTGCTCTCGGCGCTGTTCTCCGGCTCGGAAACGGCGTTGACCACGGCCTCGCGGGCGCAGATGCACCACCTCGCCAAGCGCGGCAATCGTCGCGCCCGAGTGGTGAACGACTTGATCGAGCGGCGCGAGCGGTTGATCGGCACCATCCTGCTCGGCAACAACCTGGTCAACATCCTCGCCTCGGCGCTGGCCACCAGCCTGCTGATCGCGGTGTTCGGCGATGCCGGTGTCGCCTATGCCACCGTCATCATGACCGCCCTGGTGCTGATCTTCGCGGAGGTGATGCCGAAGACCTACGCCCTTCACAACGCCAATCGCTCGGCCCTGGTGGTGGCGCCGTTGATTCGCCCCGCGGTGGCGCTGTTCGGCCCCCTGGTCAGGGTGGTGCAGGCGATGGTCGGCGCCATCCTGCGTCTCTTCGGCGTCCAGATCACCGGCGACGCTCCGCTGCTCAGCCCGGGCGAGGAGTTGCTCGGCGCCGTCGATCTGCATATCAGCGAAGGCCGCATGGCGAAGACCGATCGGGACATGCTTGGCGGGATCCTCGATCTAGCCGACGTCCAGGTCGACGAAATCATGGTGCATCGCACCGCGATCACGATGATCGACGCCGCTCGCCCGGTGGGCGAAATCGTCGAGCAGGTTCTCAAAAGCCCCTTCACGCGATTTCCGCTCTGGCGCTACGAGCCGGAAAATATCATCGCCATCCTGCACGCCAAGGATCTCCTGGCCGCGCTGCATCGCCACGGCGAGGGGCTGAGTCCGGACGATATTACCGCGCTGGCGCGACCGCCCTGGTTCGTGCCCGAAACCACCTCGCTCATCGAGCAGTTGAACGCCTTTCGCGAGCGCCGCGCCCACTTCGCGCTGGTCGTCGACGAATACGGCGTGCTGCAGGGCCTCGTTACCTTGGAGGACATCCTGGAGGAAATCGTCGGCGACATCGTCGACGAGCACGACGACGTCGCGACCCGGGCCATTCGCCGCGATCCCGCCGGCGGCTACGTCGTCGAGGGCACGGTCACCGTGCGCGACCTCAACCGCTTCGCCGAGTGGACCCTGCCGGACGAGGAGGCGGCGACCGTCGCCGGTCTGGTGATCCACGAGGCCAGGCGCCTTCCCGAGGTCGGCGAGAGCTTCGAGGTCGCGGGCTTCGTCTTCGACGTGGTGGCGCGCGAGCGCAATCAGGTCACGCGGGTCCGGGTGTGGCCGAGGCCATCGTCATGAGGCGAGGGCGGCGCAGCGGGCGGAGGCGGGCTTGATGTCGGATCGCGAGCCCGGACCCGGCCCGGCCACCCGCGGGCCCGACGTTCGGCGTCGCGAAAGTAGTCGAGAATGAAGACCCGCATGCGCGAGGTGAAGGTCCCGGCCGCCGTTTCGCGCTCGACGGTGGAGCAGACGTCATGGAGGCTGCTGTCGGTGCGTCGACAGATGTCTTCCAGCGCATGCCACATCGAGGATTCGAGCTTGATGCTGGTCCGCCGCCCGTTGATGCGGATATTGCGGCATACCAGGCTGCTCATCGATGCCGCGCTTGCTTCAGTCACATGGCCCATCGGGTCATTATTCAAAAAAATATTTATATCTTGATATTATTGTAACCTTTAGTAGAGTCAAGAGAGCCGATACATCTCTATACGTGAGCAGGCTATTCTCCAGTTCGGCGGTCACGGCGGAGCGATCGGCTTCCGCGGTCGGCTCGGGTGGTGCGCGCGGTTGCGCCGACATCGGCCTGTATCCATACTTCCGGGATGCGCAAGCGTGGTCGCGAAATCCCCCTGGCCCGCGTGGCCGAATCCGAGACGGTCGGTCACGGCATGCGCGCTTGCGAGCATCCGAGCTGCGAGCAGGCGGGTGAGTTTCGCGCGCCCCGCAAGCGGGGCGAGAACGGCGGCTTCTACTGGTTCTGTCTCGATCACGTCCGCGCCTACAACGCGTCGTGGGACTATTTTCGCGGCATGAGCGAGGCCGAGATCGAACGCTTTCGCCGCGACGCGGTGATCGGGCACCGGCCGACTTGGCGACTCGGTTCCGGCCCTGGCACCGCGATGGGCCGTCTGCCGCGCGATCCGTTCGGCTTTTTCGCCCGGGGCGGGGCCGAACCCGGCGAAGACGACCGCAACGGGGTCTCGGCCGCGCGGCTGCGCGCGTTGGCCACGCTGGACCTGGAGCCCAGCGTCGACTTGCAACAGATCAAAATGCGGTATAAGCAACTGGTCAAACGGTTTCACCCCGACGCTACCGGTGGCGATACCTCGGCTGAAGAGCGTTTCAAGTCGATCAACGAGGCTTACAACTTCTTGGTATCGGACGGCGTCTCGTGAGTGCGGATCCGCGCTCACTTCACGAAAATCTTGGAGCAGGACGAGTTACATGACGGCGATTTTGGCCGCGGACGCGCGGACGGCGCAAACTTTGGATGTCCCCGACACCGATGTCCCCGACACCACGGTGAACGTCGGCGAGACCTTCGGCATCGACAGCAACATGGTCGTGCCGGCGTTCTCCCAGCCTTCGCAACTGGTCCCGGACCACGACGAAGACTATTGTTTCGACCGTGACACCACCCTCGCCATTCTCGCCGGCTTCGCCTACAACCGCCGGGTCATGATCCAGGGCTATCACGGTACCGGAAAATCGACCCACATCGAACAAGTGGCGGCGCGGCTGAATTGGGCCTGCGTGCGGGTGAATTTGGATAGCCACATCAGCCGCATCGATCTGATCGGCAAGGATGCGATTGCTTTGCGCGACGGCCACCAGGTCACTGAATTCCGCGAAGGGATTTTGCCCTGGGCGCTGCAGTCGTCAGTGGCGTTGGTGTTCGACGAATACGACGCCGGGCGCCCCGATGTGATGTTCGTGATCCAGCGGGTGTTGGAATCCGACGGCCGCCTGACGTTGCTGGACCAAACCAAGGTCTTGAGCCCGCACCCGGCGTTCCGGCTGTTCTCCACCACCAACACCATTGGCCTGGGCGACACCACTGGCCTGTACCACGGCACCCAGCAGATCAATCAGGGCCAAATGGATCGCTGGAACGTTGTCGCGACACTGAATTACTTATCCCACCACGACGAATTGGCGATTGTTTTGGCCAAGGTGCCGGGCTTTGCCACGCCGGAAAAACGCGAGGTGGTGTCGGCCATGGTCACCTTGGCGGATTTGTCCCGAGCCGGGTTTATCGCGGGCGACCTATCAACCGTCATGTCGCCGCGCACCGTCATCATGTGGGCCGAAAATACCGAAATTTTTGGCGATGTTGGGTTTGCCTTTCGCATGACCTTTTTGAACAAATGTGACGAGGTCGAGCGCGCGGTGGTGGCGGAATATTACCAGCGCTGCTTTGGCGAGGATTTGCCGGAGTCCGCCGCCAACCCGGCACCGTGACCCAATCCGAAGACACCATCACGCGGTTCCGCCGGGCGGTGGGGGCGGCCACCGCGGCGATCGCCCGAGAGCCCGAGGTCACGCTCACCTTTGCCACCGAGCCGCCGTCGGCCAAGGGCCCGCACCTTCGCATGCCAGCCCCCAGTCCACGGTTTAGCCGGGCCGAGGTCGCCCAGACCCGGGGCACCGCGGACCAATTTGCCTTGGCGCTGCGTCACCACGACGATGGGGTCCACGCCGCCAACGCCCCGTCTTTGGCGGGCGAAGCCCGCCAGGCCTTCGATGCCTGCGAACAGGGCAGGGTGGAGTCCCTGGGCGCCTTGGACATGCAGGGCACCGCCGAGAATTTGGACGCCGCCTTGGGCCTGCAAAGCACCGCCCTGGGCTTTGACCGGCTAACGGACCGCGAAAACGCGCCCTTGGCCTGGGCGCTACGGTTTTATGTGCGCGAACGCCTGACCGGACGGCCGGCGCCAAAAGCCGCGAAACGCCTAGTGGATTTGTGGCGGCCAACCATCGAGGAAAAAGCCGGGGCCAACATCGGCGCGCTGGGCCAGCTCATGGCCGACCAGGCGGAGTTCGCCCAGGCGGTGCGGCGGGTCTTGGTGGATTTGGATCTGGAAGATCCGAATGACGAGCGCCAGCGGGATCAAGACGACAATCCGGACCATGCGGAACCTGACGATGAAAATCAGGACCAAAACGCCCCGGGCAAGTCCGCGGCCGACATGGCTGCTGGGGACGACGCCATGGCCGAGGCCGCCGAGGCCGGTGGCGCGGCCGATGCGGCGTTCGGCGAGGACGCAAGCGAAGGCGGCGACCAACCCGGCGAACACGATCATTCTTGGCGGCTGCCCGAGGCCGGGGCGAACGATTTGGCGGCGGCCTATCGTCCCTACACCACCGAATTCGACGAAGTTGTCGGGCCCGGGGATTTGTGCGATTCAGAGGAACTCACGCGACTGCGGGCGAATTTGGACCAGCATTTGGTCCAGATCGAAGGCGTCATCGGCCGCCTGGCCAACCGGCTGCAACGGCGGCTGCTGGCCAAACAAGTTCGGGCCTGGGAATTCGACCTGGACGAAGGAATTATCGATTCCGCCCGCCTCGACCGCGTCATCACCAACCCCCTGAACCCGTTGTCGTTCAAACGCGAGAAAGAAACCAACTTCCGCGACACAGTTGTCACGCTGCTGTTGGACAATTCCGGGTCCATGCGCGGCCGGCCAATCACCGAAGCGGCCATGTGCGCCGATATTCTGGCGCGGACCCTGGAACGCTGTGGCGTGAAAACGGAAATACTCGGCTTCACGACCCGCGCCTGGAAAGGCGGCAGAGCCCGGGACCAGTGGGTCGCCGCCGGCAAGCCCGACTTTCCCGGGCGGCTGGACGATTTGCGGCACATTATTTACAAGTCCGCTGACCAGCCGTTGCGCCGGGCGCGTAAGAACTTGGGGCTGATGCTGCGCGAAGGCTTGCTGAAAGAAAACATCGACGGCGAAGCAATCCTTTGGGCCCACCAACGGCTCATTGCCCGACCCGAAGAACGGCGGATTTTGATGGTCATTTCCGACGGTGCGCCGGTGGACGATTCCACCCTGTCCGCCAACGCCAGCGGTACTCTGGACCAACACCTGCGGGACACCATCGCCTGGATCGAAGCTCGCTCGCCGGTAGAATTGATTGCCATCGGCATCGGCCACGACGTCACCCGCTATTACCTCCGGGCGGTCACCATCGTCGATGCCGAACAATTGGGCGGCACGGTGATGGAACAACTGGGCGACCTGTTCGAAGAAGAACCCCCAGGTCCAGGCGCCGCCGCCAAACGTGGCCACCTTCATTAGGTTCAGGCCCCTTTTCGCTGCCGTTGTTCTGGCTGGCTTATTTGTCGCGCCCCCGGCGGCAAGACCTGAACCCATCGAAGTGCGATCGGTGGCCGTGCCCCTGGTGGTCGCCGAACCGGGCCAAACCAGGGTCGGCGCGCTGACCTATTTGGGCGGCATCCGCCTGAACAGCCCGCACCCGGATTTCGGTGGCTGGTCCGGGCTCTGGGTCAGCCCCGAAACCGAACGCCTGGTGGCGGTGGGCGACCGCGGCCACTGGCTGACCGCGGACATTCGATACACCGATGATGGCCGACTACGCGGCGTATCCGGCGCCCACCTGATCCCCATGCTGACCCCGTACGGCGTGGCGATCGAGCCGCCGTGGGCGGATGCCGAATCCATTGCCGCAGTGGGCGGTGGCTTCTTGGTGGCGTTCGAGCGGGCCCACCGATTTTGGTGGTATCCCGCCACGACCCCAGAGGCCTTGCCATCAGCCAAGGCAGAACTGTTTTTCCACCCCCAGGCCATGCACCACGCCCCCACCAACGGCGGCGTCGAAGCCCTGACGCCCCTGGCGCCGGACAGCGGAACGCTGTTGGCATTTGCCGAAGAACTGCCAGGGCCGGGGGGTGCCCTGGGCTGGATTTTCGACGGCGACGGCAATGAGGACCCGATTACGTTGGTGGCCGAAGGCGGCTATGTGCCGACCGGGGCAACGACCTTGGCCAACGGCGATGTGCTGGTATTGCTGCGGAGATTTGATCTGCTGGGGTTCCGATCCCGGATCCGGCTCTTGGCGCGATCCGACCTGGTGGCCGGCGGTGTGGCCCAAAGCACCCTGGTGGCGACGTTAAGCCGCCCGTTGGTGTCCGATAATTTCGAAGGCATTGCCGCCGTGGAAACGCCGGGCGGCACGCTGGTCTATCTCCTGTCCGACAACAATTTCACCGCCTTGCAGCGGACGTTGCTGCTGATGTTCAGGTTGGAGCATTGACAAGGCCGATCAGAGTCACGCGGACTGTCCGCGATCCGGTCGCGCGATTAAATTTTGGAGCTGGGACGACGCCGCCAGCCTGAGCTTTTGGGAGGGCTAGGACGCCGCGGCTAAACGAGCCTTTTAGAGTTTCGATCAGATTCACGCAGCGCTACGCGCCACGATCTGATCTTTTGTTTGCCGTTCAGATTCACGCGGTTGGCAAGAGCCACCCACGATCTGCACTAGGACGCCGCAGCTAAACGCGCGCGCGCAATCTGGCGCTTCAGGCGGCGGGCCTTCAGGGACAGAGCGTTGTCTTTTTGGCCGTCCAAGAAGTTGTCCAGGCCACCACGCTTTTCCACGGTCCGCAGAGCGTGAGACGTGACCCGCAGCCGCACGGTGCGGCCCAACGCATCGCTGAGCAGGGACGTCTGATGAAGATTTGGCAAGAACCGCCGCCTGGTCCGATTGTTGGCGTGGCTGACATTGTTTCCTGCCATCACCGCCTTGCCGGTTAATTCACAACGTCTCGCCATGGGGTCCGCTTTTTTCTGTTTGCCGTTCAGATTCACGCGGCCGGCAATTGCCGCCCACGATCTGCACTCGGACTAATCCTGCCCACCTGTGCGCGCCGAAGGTTTTTAGGGGCTCGACACCCAATGGTCAAGACTCTGAAACTGACGGTGTTAGTCGGGCAGCATCTGGTCGGCCAGGACCCGGATCTTGTCCCGGACCTTGGGGTCCATGCGCGACAAAATAACGTGGCCCCGGGCCCAATTGCCCATGGCCTCGTCAATCAACCTCTGGCGCCCGGCGCCGGCCACGGCCGGTGCAGGCGTGGTCGGCGCGGCTTCTTCGGCGTGGCCAATGGAGGCAAGCACTGCACGGGCGGCGTCGGCCGCCCTGACGTTATCCTGGCGACTGAACTTGGGCCCGCCCGCCGGCCGCGGCATCGAATCCAAAATCGCCTGAAGCTCGGCCAACGCTTGGGTCTTTTCCGAGGCAAATTCCTCGGCTGTCTGGCCTGAAGGCTCGCCCCATTCCATTTCCTCGTCGACTTCTAATGGCGCGACGGTTTTGGCAATCCTTTCGACCTCGGCCTGGAACGCCGGATCCGACGCGTCCATGCCGCGCTGGGTTAGCGACAACAAGCTGTTCAGCCGTTTTATCAGTGACATGGGCGGTCCGGTCTCCTTCCCAGACAAGGCTAAGTCTATCAGGCCCGCGGTCAGCGCGCCAAGTGCCGTGGCTAACGCAATAAGGGTCTTGCAGTCGGCTGCCGAGTACCCATGTACCCGTTGACGGCAACTGCATCGAGGCACGAACGGCGAAACGCCCCAGCCTCATGACAATTCCGAAGCTCACACGGTATGAATTCATAGGTCCGAAGACTCAGATTTCGACATGCAAATAGGGAGCCAAGTCCGATGAAAACCGAAACAGTCGATAACGTTAAAAACGAAAACACATGGATAAGGCTGGCATTTATCATCCTTTTCGCCATCGCCATGCAGATTTCTGGGGTGATTTTGACCCTGACCGTCATCGTCCAGTTTCTGACTCAGTTGTTGACCGGGCGGCCCAACGAACAGGTGTCGAAGTTTGGCCAGAATCTGGCAAGTTTCGTTTACCAAACCATCCGCTTCCTGACCTTCGCAAGCGACGAAATGCCTTGGCCTTTTTCGCCGTGGCCCGACGGCATCCCCGGTGACGAAAAAGACGACGACTCCACCGGCGTTGTGGCCGAGGGCCCAGTCGCCGAAGCCAATTAGTTAGTTGCAACAGCAGGCATCCTGGGCGGGGCGCCGCGCCCCCAACCCCGCCCCAGGGTGCTTGCCTGGGGACCGGGATGTGTATCGCGAACAGTGATTTGTGATGGATAAAAACACCAGCGGCAATCTGAAAGAAGAGAGCACGTGGCTGCGGTTTGTGTTCATTATTCTGTTCGCCATTCTGTTTAATTTGGCGGAACTTGTGCTGACGGCGGTGGTGGTCGTTCAGTTCTTGTCGACCCTGGTCAGAGGTAAACCGGTCAGCCAAATCACCGTGTTTGGGCAAAATCTGTCTACGTTTTTATACGAAATGCTGCTGTTCCTGACGTTCAAGACAGACGACATGCCGTGGCCCATTAACGCTTGGCCCAACGGCCCGCCGGCCGATGCGGCGGGTAACCCGGCTGATGGCGCGGAGTCGAGCGAGCCCACCGACGTTGCGGACGCGCTGGACGAGGACGCACCGGCACAACCAAAACCCAAGCCGGCCAAAAAGTCCGCGCCGAAAAAGAAGCCGAAACCCAAGACCTGATTGTCCCGGGGCTGCTTTTAGAGTGCAGATCGAGGTCGCGCTTTCGACCACGTGAATCTGAACGGCAAGAAAGATCAGATCGAGGTCGCGCTTGTGAATCTGAACGGCAACAAAAAGGGTGTGTGTGATAGTCTGGTGCCGCCATGGAAACCCAGCGCCCTTTCCGCATCGCCGCGGTTCTCGGCCCCACCAACACCGGTAAGACGCATCTGGCGGTCGAGCGCATGCTCGGCCACCGCACCGGCATCATCGGTCTTCCATTGCGGCTGCTGGCCCGGGAAATTTACGACAAGGTTGTGATTGCCAAGGGCGCGCCCGCAGCGGCGCTCATCACCGGCGAAGAAAAAATTGTCCCGGCCAATGCGCGGTATTTCGTTTGCACGGTGGAGTCCATGCCCGTGGGCCGGGCGTTTGAATTCCTGGCCGTGGACGAAGTCCAGCTGACGGCGGATCCCGAGCGTGGGCATGTGTTCACCGACCGTTTGCTCCACGCCCGGGGCGCGGAAGAAACCATGTTTTTGGGGTCGGACGCCGTGCGCCCGATCTTGCGCCGCCTGGTGCCAGAGGCCGAGTTTATTGCACGGCCACGGTTATCCAATCTGGCGTTCGCCGGGTACCGAAAACTGTCGCGGTTGCCCCAACGCAGCGCCGTGGTGTCGTTCACCGCCCAAGATGTCTATAGCATTGCCGATTCGCTGCGCAGCCACCGGGGCGGGGCCGCGGTGGTTTTGGGGGCATTGAGCCCGCGCACCCGCAACGCCCAAGTCGCCATGTTCGAAAATGGCGAAGTCGACTACATGGTCGCCACCGACGCCGTGGGCATGGGGCTGAACCTGAACGTCGACCATCTGGCGTTTGCCGCCCGGGCAAAATTCGACGGCTTTGTTCAGCGCGAATTGCTGGCCCACGAGATCGCCCAAATTGCTGGCCGGGCTGGGCGCTATCTGCGCGACGGGACGTTCGGCGCGACACTGGACTGCGCCGAATTCGACGCCGCCATGGTGGAAAACGTTGAAGGCCACCGGTTCAAGGATATTCGCCTTGTCTATTGGCGCAACGCCGATCTGGATTTTTCCTCCGCCCCGGCGCTGCTGAACAGCTTGGCCGCGCCGCCGCCAGAACGCTGGCGCAAATTATTGTTGCGGCCCAAGCGGGCGGTGGATCAGGACGCCTTTGCCGCCTTGGCCGGCACCCGCCAATTGGCCGGGTCGGAAGCGGTGCGGTTGCTGTGGGAGGTTTGCCAGATCCCCGATTTCCGCAAGACCATGGACGAAGCCCACACGCGGCTGTTGGGGCAGATTTTTGGCTTCCTGTCCGCGCGGGGCCACATTGCCGGGGACTGGCTGGCCAACCAGATCACCCGCCTGGACCGGGTCGACGGCGATATCGACATGCTTGACGCCCGCATCGCCCACGTCCGCACCTGGACCTATGTTTGCCACCGCGCCGACTGGGTCCCGGATCCGGTCCATTGGCAAGACCGCGCCCGCGCCGTGGAAGATCGCTTGTCCGACGCCCTCCACGATCGTCTCACCCAAAGGTTCGTGGACCGCCGCAGCGCCATCCTGGTGCGCTCGCTCGGCACCGCCGAGGGCGCCCTGGGCACGGTGACCAGGGACGGCTTAGTCGAAGTCGACGGCGAAGCGATCGGTCATTTGCAGGGGTTCAGGTTTGTTCCCGACTCCGAGGCCGGCCAAACCGACGCCCGGCTTTTGCACACGGCCGCCCAACGCACGATGCGCACGGAAATCGCGGCCCGGGCAAAACGGCTGCGGTCAGCCGAAGCCACAGCTCTTACACTGGACCAGCGCGCACACATTCTATGGCAAGGCTACCCGGTGGCCCGCCTTATCCCGGGCCGGGCGGTCACCGCCCCGCGCCTGGCATTGAGCCAAAGCGGACTGTTGGAGGGAGCAGCCAAAGCCGGGGTTAGCGAGCACCTGGAGGCTTGGTTAGGACGGTATTTGGCCAGAACCTTTGCCCCCCTGACGAAACTCCAAGCAAACGGATTGACCGGCGCCGCCCGGGGTCTGGCCTTTCAGGTCACCGAAGGCCTGGGATCTGTTCCGCGCATCGATGTGAAAGACCAGGTGGCGGGCTTGCGCCCGTCCGAGCGCAAGGTCTTGCGTGATCGCGGGCTGCGTTTCGGCGCTCATTCGATTTTCCTGCCCGCGATGCTGCGCCCTAATCGGGCGGCGGTGTGCTGCCAGATGTGGGCGCTGCACCGAGGGCTTGATCCCCTGCCCCCAGCGCCCTCGCCGGGGCTGGTTTCGATGGATATTCAACCGGCTTTGCCAGTTGGATTTTACCGGGCGGCCGGGTACCGGGTCATCGGCGGCCGGGCGGTGCGCATCGACATGATCGAGCGTTTGGATTTGGCGGTACGGCGCCTCGCCAAGCAGGGCCCGATCACAGCGACACCGGTTCTGCGCGCCATCGTCGGCTGTCGCCAAGAGGCGTTTGATGGGGTGATGGCCGCGATCGGCTACAACGGGCAAGGCACCAACGACGGAACAGTTTATGGTCCAATGGCCCGATCGGCCCAGCGCCAACGGCCCGAGCGCGGCGCCAAACCGCCCTCGCGGCATTCGCCCTTTGCCGCGCTGGCCACCCACCCCGCCCTGACCGAGCCGGGCCGCTGATGGCCGACGGGTTGCGGGTCGACCGCTGGCTGTGGTTTGCACGGTTTTTCAAGACCCGGTCGATGGCCAGCCGGGTCTGCACCAGCCACACCATCCGGGTCAACGGCACCATCGCCGCCAAAGCCAACCACATGATCCGCCCCGGCGATGTCCTGACCTTTCCCGCCGGCCGCGACATTCGGGTGGTCAGGGTCCGGGCCTTGGGCAGCCGCCGTGGCCCCGCCCCCGAGGCGCAGGCTCTGTACGAGGATCTGGCGCCGCCAACGGCGAAAAATTCGGCCGCATCGGAGCCATCGGGGATCGCCGCACCGGGGCTCCGCGAAATCGGCGCGGGCCGCCCCACCAAGGCCCAACGCCGGGCGTTGGACCGCCTGCGGGGCGATGGTTGAATGCCGCTAATACCCCCACTCGGTGCCGGGTTGCCGGTGCGCCAGCGCCTGTGATAACCCATGGCCATGATCAACCGTATTCGATCGCTGTTCGCATCCTTGGACAGCCCCGCCGCGCCCGACCCCGGCCACCGTGATATGGACAAACGAATGGCAGCCGCCGTGCTGCTGGTGGAGGCCGCTGCAATCGACGGCGATTTCGGCGACCATGAACGGGCGGCGATGACGGGGATTTTGGAGCGGGAATTCGACCTCAGCGGCGACGAACTGGAGATCTTGATTTCCGAGGCCGCCGCAATCCAAAACGAGACCAACCATTTGCTGCAATTTACCCGCGTCATCAAGGACGCCTATCCCCTAGAAGAACGCACCCAGGTGATCGAAATGCTGTGGGAGGTGGTGTACGCCGACGGTGTGCTGCACGATTATGAAGCCAATTTGATGCGCAGAGTGGGCGGGCTGTTGTATGTTTCGGACCGCGACCAGGGCGCCGCCCGCAAACGCGTTTTGGACCGAATTGCGCCCCCCTCCGAACCGGCGACCGGCGCGGAAACCTAGTTGGAGCAATCAGAGTGACGTACATCGTCAACGATAAGTGCATCAAATGTAAGTACATGGACTGCATCGAAGTGTGTCCGGTGGACTGCTTCTATGAAGGCGAAAACATGCTGGTCATTCACCCGGATGAATGCATCGACTGTGGGGTGTGCGAGCCTGAATGCCCGATCGAGGCGATTGTGCCGGACACCGCCGGCGGCGGCGATATGGATACCTGGGTGAAATTCAATCTGAAATATTCCGAAGCTTGGCCAAACATCACTCGCAAAAAGGACCCGCCAGCCGATGCCGACGACTTCAAAGAAATGGACGGCAAGCTCGACAAGTTCTTTAGCGAAAAACCCGGAACGGGGGACTAATTCCGGCTCAACACGCGGCAAGGGCGCTGTTTTTTTAGCGAAAATTGTGATAGGCTCGTAAACGTGCTGGGCGATTTTCTTAATGGGGTTTGGGCCCCGGCGCTGGGCGTTTGTGGCGCCACCTCGACCGTTTGGACCGCGACCGTTTGGGAAAATTTCCCGAGAATGGCGGATACCGAATCCGCGAACTTAACTGACACAAACTGGACTTCTGGCGGGAGTTTGAACCGTTGCTAGACGGGCTGTGGATTCGGCCCGTCCGCCCGGAGCCGCCAGACAACCATCATCGTGCCCACCGGCAAAGACGAGGGCGCGACTGGAATAGGATTGGAGACAAGATTTATGGCCAAAAAGAAGAAAAAGGAATTCGCTCCGAAAGACTTCGTCGTGTACCCGACCCACGGGGTTGGCTACATCAAGGCGATCGAAAAACAGGAGATCGAAGGGGCGAAAATGGAATTGTTCGTGATCACCTTCGAAAAGGACAAGATGACCCTGCGGGTTCCGGTGGCAAAGGCCGCCACGGTCGGCATGCGCAAACTGTCGTCGTCCAAAGTGATGGACTCCGCGCTGACGACCTTGAAGGGCAAGGCCCGGGCCAAGCGCACAATGTGGAGCCGCCGGGCTCAGGAATACCAAGCCAAAATCAATTCCGGCGATCCGGTGTCCATCGCCGAGGTGATCCGGGATTTGCACCGCAACGCCAGCCAGCCGGACCAGTCGTACAGCGAACGCCAAATCTACGAGGCTGCATTGGAACGGTTGGCGCGGGAACTGGCGGCCGTGGAGAAAATCGGCGAACACGCCGCGACGGAGCGTTTGGAAAAGGTTCTACAAGCGGCCTAACCAAACCAGCGGTTGGTGGCGGCCGGCCCGGTTCCCGGCGCCCGAATGGCCGCTGACACAGACAAATTTTCGGTGTTGTCAGCCGCCCAACGGGTTTGGGCGGTGGGCGCCATTCATGGTGCGGTTGACCAACTCCGCGCGGTATTGGCCGAACTTGAACGCCGCATCGTCCCCGGCGACAAACTCGTTTTTTTGGGGAATTTCCTTGGCTATGGCCCGGGCATCATTCAGGTCCAGAACGAAATGCTGCTGCTGCGCCGGTCGATCTTGGCGCGCCGAGGCATGTTCGCGGCCGACGTGGCGTTTTTGCGCGGCGCCCAAGAAGAAATGTGGCGCAAGCTGCTGCAAATACACATCGCCCCCAATCCCATCGAAGTCCTGGATTGGATGCTGAGCCAGGGCATGACCCAGACCTTGGGTTCCTATGGCATCAGCGCCGCCGCCGGACAAGCCGCGTGCCGCGAAGGCGCATTGGCCATGGCCCGATGGACCACCAGCATCCAGACCGCCATGCGCACCCACCCGGGCCATGACGAGTTGCAATTGGCGTTGCGCCGGGCCGCCTATACCGCGGACGGGGCGTTGCTGTTCGTTGCCGCGGGTATTGACCCCCAGCGGCCTGTCAGCCAGCAGGGCGATACCTTTTGGTGGGGATCCGGGTATTTTTCCGAAATTGAAGCCAAATACGACGGCTATAACCGGGTGGTACGAGGATTTGGCCGGTCCCACAAGGGCCCGGAAATGGACGGCTATGCGGTTACACTGGACGGCGGCTGCGGATTCGGTGGATCACTGACCGCCGCCTGCTTCGCAACCGACGGCACGATCGCCGACGCCATCCAAGCCTAGACCACCCTTGTAAAAGCCCGTTTCAAAGCCGGCGGCACGCGGGGTGCGTGCATCGTAAAAATCTTTGTCTTGATAATTACCCGAGTCCAGCAGTATGGTAATCCGGATTTCGCGAGAAAAATCCCAGGAAAACTGGGAAAAAACTGGTAAAAATAACCATATTATGAAGTACTTAATAAGTTTTTTGGTTGTCCCGAATTGGGACTGTGGGAGGATGATTTGGTTAGGGGTTTTTTCGACCGCGCCCGGATCGACAGAATCCGATGAGCTATCTAGATACGCCCCAAACCCAAAAGGCGAACCGCAAGTTCGTCCGCGCGGCCATGAACATTCCGCTGTTAGAGCGGGAACATGAACAATCCCTGGCGCGCAGATGGCGGGAAGACGGAGACGAGAAGGCCCTGCACGAATTGGTGACGCCTTATTTGCGTTTGGTCATTTCAACGGCCGGGCGTTGCCGCACCTATGGCCTGCCCATCGGTGACTTGGTTCAGGAAGGGAATATCGGCCTGATGCAGGCGGCCGCCCGCTTCGACCCCGACCGCAATGTGCGATTCTCCACCTATTCCACGTGGTGGATTCGGTCATCGATGCAGGAATTTTCAACCTTCGACGATTGCGGGCAAAATTTCTCGACGGCGGCGGTGCTGGGTTGCTGGATGAAAAGGGTCGGGCCAAAGTCGCCGATACCTTGAAGGTCCCCGATCGCGATGTTGAGAGCATGGACATGCGGTTGCTGGCCCACGATTTTTCCTTGAATGCGCCGGTTGCCGAAGACAACGACAGTGAATGGCAGGACTTCCTGGCCGATGAAGGACCCGGCCCCGAAGACATCGTCACCGGGGCCCACGACGCCCAGACCCAGTCCCAGTGGATTCGCACGGCGATGGCTGACTTGACTGTCCGGGAACAAACCATCATTCGTGAGCGGCGCTTGTCTGAGACCGGCAAGACCCTGGAAACCCTGGGCGGTGAGCTTGGCATCAGCACAGAGCGGGTGCGCCAAATCGAGCAAGAGGCGATGGCAAAGCTGCGAATTTCGATCGCCGAGTTCGCCGGCGACGCGGTCAAATCAGGCAGCGGCGGCTGGTCCGTTTTTCAATAGCCCAACATTGCGGGCGCCCTCACTGGGCGAGAATTTTGATCCTCTGACCGGGCCGAATAGAGGACCCGGGGGCGAGGCCGTTCAGGGCCATCAACCAGTCGACCGGTTGATCCACCAACCGCATCCGCGCGGCCAAGGCCTCCATGGTCGTATCCGCGGTCGCAGTGACGACTTTCAAATGCAGCGGTTTCCAGGTCTGCACTTCGCGGTCCGTGAGGATGCGCAGGGAAGCCGGTGATCGGGCAATGCGCTCCAGCATTGTGTCGGAAAAAGATTCAGGAACCGTGAATTGGAACCGAAAAATGGTCCGCCGGGAATAGCGGATCGCGAAAAAATAGATATGGGACGGCACGCCGGCGGAAATCGCCATTTTCCCCACCGCGGCCGGCATCCCCCCGATCTGCAACGTCTCGATCGAATCGAACCGCAAGCCGCGCCCGGCGCCATAGCGCAGGTAATCCGTCACAGAGGATTCCGACCGCCACCAGCGGTACTGCAAATCGAACCGCATGCTGGCGCCCCCGGGGCCCTCTGCCAACACCGCCCGGCCGACCCTCGTGAAGCTGAAACCGGGGGGCAAATCGAAAGTGAATTTTGACGTGGCGTCGACGAAGGTGTTGCCCACTACCAGGCCTTCGGTTGGCCTCGGTCCATAAACAATGTTGTGGATTGCGGCCAAATAGGTTTCACGCCGGACCATGCCGTCCACCGGCACGGCAACCGGGGCGGCGTCGTACCCCAGATTCCGAGCATCGGCCCCCCAGGGCTGAACCGAAATTTCCGCCTCGCTGGCGGCGGCGCTGGCGGCGGCGATCCGTGCCACGATTGTTGGGTGTGAGGTACGATCGTCCGGGCGGCGTTCAATCAAGCCGACCTGGTTCGAAAGTTGGCTGAATTCGCCAATGGTTTCCAGAAAACGGGCCTGGGCCATGGGGTCGTACCCGGCGGCGGCGATAATCCGCACCCCGATAATATCGGCCTTGATTTCTTGGTCCCGGGCCAATATCTGAAAGGCTGCGGCATCTGGAAAGGTGCCGGCCGCTCGCTGTTCATTTTCCATCATCCCGCGCTCGGCTGCATGGCGTTCGATCACATGGGCCATTTCGTGGGCCAGAACGGCGGCAATCTCGGCTTCGGAATTGGCCAAGCCAAGCATGGTTCGGGACACATAGATGTAGCCGCCCGCCATTGCAAACGCGATTGCATCGGGATCATCCAAAATCGTGAAATGGAAATTCCAGCGGCTGTCATCCGCCGCCATGGCCAAACGCTCACCAATCTCGTTCACATAGCCATTCAGTTCAAAATCGCCGTACAGGCCACCGTATCGGGCGACCACGGTGGGGTGATCGAGGGCTGCTCTGCGCGCCTCGACCGCAGCGCTCGGAATCTGCTGCGCCAACGCCGGGATCGCGGCAAGGGCCGCCGCAATAAGCAGCCCGAGTGACAAGGTTGACCGGAGAGTCCTCATAAGCCTAGGGATTCTAGCTGTTCCGGATGTGTCACGTCTATCACAGGTCCGTTAAAATTTCGCAACCAGCCGCGCACCCGAATACGTTGTCCCGAAAGCGAAAGCAGGTCAATCCCCGCCTTTTCGAACAAGCCGGTGTCGCGTGGCGCCACTGAAACCGTGAAATCCGTGCGCCAATCGGCGCCGAAATTAAGATAAATTCGGCCGCCCACTTGCTCTGCCGCCAGAACCCTGCCCTCGACCACCTCGAAACGGCCAAGATAATCGCCGGTGTCTTCGGCCTGGCGAATGGCGAAATACGCCAGTGCCCAAATGCCCCGGTTGGCAGTCCGGGCCTCTGCCTCAATCCCCAGCAATTCCCGTACCAACGCTCGATTGTCTTGAAAACTGTAGACCCGGGCCAAGCCCAAACGCAGCATTTCCCCCTGAATCCACAGCCCGTCGTCGCTGTGGAGGTGGGCCAAGGCCCGGCCATAACGGTCGGCCTCCAGCCCGCCGTAGGACAGGCGTACGCGTTTTCCCAACGTGAGACGCTGCAACGCCGCTTTGGCCTCTGGCGCCAGGGGCTGTTGCTCGAAGCCGTCCCGGCCCAGGGGCAGCTTTGGCGCCTGAATCCCGACCAGGCGCACGATCAGGCCCTGTTCCAGAACCAACGTGTCGCCATCGATGACTTCCGCCACCACCCCCCACCCGGCCGCGGTCAGGCCCTGAGCATGGGCTTGGGCGCTGACCAACATTGCCAGGCCAGCCGCCAGCCAAAAGAGACGGGGCATCCAGCCCTGGAACCTGTCAAAATAGCCCCAGCGGACCGGCGGCCTGTTCGGTTCACACGCTGGGGGAAACACGATGCAAATAGGAAGCCTCGACCGGGTGCGTCATCGCATCGCCGCAGCGATCCTTGCCGTGGCGTTTACCGCCGCCACCACTTTTCCGGCGGTGGGGGAATTTTATAACACCCGGGTGTTCTTAGACCAGGAACCCGATGATCAGCGGGTGTATGTGTTGGGCCTGATCGATATGTACGAATTCGCCCGGGAGGACTTCGCGGCGGATCCCGACGACTGGCTGATCCCCTGTATGAACGACAAGACCGCGACCGAAATCACGAGGTTTTTCGTGGACTGGCTGCTTGGGGACCCGGCGTCCTGGCGGTTCAGCCCCGCCCAGCTGTTCATTGAATCCATGGACCAACTTTGTAATTAGTTCGCGGTGAGCCAAATGCGCGCCCGTAGCTCAGAGGATAGAGCACCTGATTCCTAATCAGGGGGTCGTGGGTTCGAATCCCGCCGGGCGCGCCAATCTTTTCAAAAGGTTAGGGATATTTCGGCGACACGACGTTTCAAGTATGTCGCCAATATGTCGCCGATCAGCCCTGTCAGTTCGTCCACGATCACGATCTCGGCGGTGCGCATCAGCGCCGCGCCGCCTTCCCTTGCGTAACCGTTCCGTCAGGATCCGTCAGGTTGGCTATTCGACAGCGTACGATGGCGGACTCGACAGCGCCGTCGTTTAAGGTGGGCAAGGCGGTCGGGGGGCGCGGTGAACGGAACTTGGTACTTGCAAGTGGGGAGATCCGAGCAGCGACGCGAACGCGGGTCGGAGGCGAACGGTTCCGGGGGAGGTTCGCGACGTTGCCAGTCAACGCCTGGTGGTCCGAGGGAACCAAGGTTGCCGGTGAACTTGTCGGCGTGGGGGGGGGCGATCGAGCCCGTGCTGCGGCGCGTCAAACGAGGTGAGATTCGGGCCTTGAGGGAGAAACGGTCGGCAGAGAACCGAACTGTGCGCCTCGCGGCCGGCCTTCCAGAGGAGACCGGACTGTCGGCGTCTGTGCGTAGTGACCCGGTCGTCCTCGAGTGTGCTTCTCATACTCGACGTGGCACTGGTAC
>JAKZSO010000045.1:0-3931 GCA_047517625.1 Alphaproteobacteria bacterium | reverse complement strand
GCGCTATCGCTTTGAAATTGCAGGGCGTTTTTCTATGAATTCGTAGGTTTTGTCGCCTGCCCCCCGGGGTGCGTAACCATTGGGACGACGGGACATTAGTTCCGGTCCCCTCAGGAGTCAACCAAACGATATCTATGCCGTTTTTTTGATCCGGCGGCGGTCTACAGACGACGGAATCCGCATGGATTCGCGGTATTTGGCCACCGTGCGGCGGGCAATCTGAATGTCCACCCCGCGCAAAATCTCGACGATTTTGTCGTCGGAAAGGACGGCAGTGGGCTGTTCATCGTCGATCATGGCCTTGATCCGTGCGCGGACAGATTCCGCCGAATGTACCACCGAGCCGTCCGTGGAAGCGATTGCCGATGTGAAGAAATACTTCATCCGGTAGATGCCCCGGGTCGTGCTCATGTACTTGTTCGCCGTCACCCGGCTGACCGTGCTTTCGTGCATTTCGATAGCCGTGGCGATGTCGCGCAAATTCAGTGGTCTCAGTTTGCGCACGCCGTGGGTCAGAAAGCCCTCCTGTTGGACCACAATTTCGGTGGCGACCTTCAAGATCGTATTGGCCCGCTGGTCCAGGGATTTGATCAACCAATTCGCGGAATTCAGTTTTTCGCTTAGGTATGCGCGGTCGGCTTCGCTGCTGGCACCGGCACTGATGCGGGAATAATACCGGGTGTTGACCAAGACCCGGGGCAGGGTGTCGCTGTTCAGTTCCACCATCCAGCCGCCGTTGGGCCGGGCCCGGACGAACACATCGGGGACCACGGTTTGGGCGACTTCGCTGCCGAAAGCCAGGCCCGGTTTGGGGTTCAAGGCTTTGATTTCGGCCATCATTTCCGCCATGTCCTCGGCGTCCACGCCGCAGACTTTCGCCAGGGCGGCGGCATCGTTGCGGGCCAGCAAATCTAAATGGTCCAACAGGGTTGCCATGGCCGGGTCGAAGCGATTGCGGTCCTTCAGCTGCAACGTCAGGCATTCCGCCAGGCTCCTGGCAAACACCCCCACCGGATCGAAGGTTTGCAGCTTCGCCAGCGAGGCCTCGACTTGCTCTGGCTCGCACCCCACCATGTCCGCCACCGCGTCCAAATCCGCCGTCAGGTATCCGGCCTCGTTGACCATATCCACCAGGTGAACCCCGATTATGCGATCGATGGGGCTGTCGGCATCCTCGCCGAGCTGTGTGGTCAGGTGATCTTTCAGGGAAATTTCGCCCGACAGCGATTGGTCCATGTCGAAATCGTCGCCGCCATAATCGGAACGGCCGCCGCCGGATCTTATCAGGCGTTCTGAGTCCAACGATTGCTGGCCGGCGACGGGCTCGTCTGACCCCATAGCTGCGTTCATGTCCATATCCAGCGGGGTGTCGGACTTGCCGGAATCAGGGCTCATTTCCGCCAGTTCAAGGCTGGAAACATCGGTATCCGCGGAATGTTCCTGGACGCTGTCGCCGGCTTCCGGGGCATCGTCTTCCCGGGGAACCGCGCCGGGTTCGTCCTCGCGCCGCTCCCGCGGTTCGTCTTGTTCCAACAGCGGGTTTTGCTCGACCTCCGATTCCACGTATTCGGCCAAATCGAGATTGCTCAGTTGCAGCAGTTTGATCGCCTGCTGCAACTGCGGGGTCATCACCAGTGCTTGGCTCTGACGGAGCTCGAGTTTCGGGGTCATGGCCATGGGCAAGCGGACTACAGGTTAAACCGTTCCCCCAAATAGACCCGGCGGACGTCTTTGTGGGTGACGATTTCCGATGGCGCGCCCTCCATCAGGACCTGACCATCATGCAAAATGTAGGCGCGGTCGACGATGTCCAGGGCCTCGCGGACGTTGTGATCCGTGATCAAGACGCCAATGCCGCGATCTTTCAGATGGAAAACCAGGTCTCGAATTTCGCTCACCGCCACCGGATCGATTCCGGCCAGGGGCTCGTCCAGCAGCATGAAGCCGGGCTGAGACGCCAGGGCCCGCGCGATCTCCACCCGCCGGCGATCGCCCCCCGACAGGGCCTGGGCGTTGGTGCGGCGCAGATGGCTGATGGAAAACTCCGCCAGCAGATCGTCCAGAATCGCTTCGCGGCTGTCGCGGATGGGCTCGACGACTTCGAGAATGGCACGGATGTTGTTTTCCACCGTCATGCCCCGGAAAATAGACGCTTCCTGGGGCAAATAACCGACGCCCAGCCGAGCCCGCCGGTACATGGGCAACTCGGTGATGTTGTGGCCATCCAAAAAGATCGAGCCGTAATCCGGGGCGGTCAGGCCGGTGATGATGTAAAAACACGTCGTCTTGCCAGCGCCGTTTGGCCCCAACAGGCCGACGGCTTCGCCACGGCGGACCGCCAAGCTGACATCGCGCAGGACCGGGCGATTGCGGTAGCCCTTGCCGATTTTTTCGATCGCCAGGCCCTGGTTGTTCGCGACCAAATGAGGGCCCACGGACTCCGCGTCGTCAGAAGGATCGCCTGTGGTTTGCTGATGATCCATGGCTTCGGTTTGGCTTACCAGTCCCTAGTTGGCGGGGTTGTTGGGCACAAATAGCCCGCGGACGCGGCCGCCGGCTTCCGCCGCGCCGCCTTCCACTACACTTGTGCCGTTCAACAGGTTCAAAACCAATTTGCTGCCTCGCAAGACATTCTCGCCCCGTGTCAATACAACGGCTCCCGTTAACGTAACCATACCATTTTCGACGTCATAGGTGCCCAAATCGCCCTGGGCAGTTTCGAAATCCGTGGTGAAAAACACGTTTCCTTCGGCGTCGATGGAGCGGATGGCCTGGACACCGTCGCCGCCCGCCGAATAGTGGACAACGACGCGGTCGGCGTTCAGCAATATCTGCCCCTGGGTCGCGGCCACATTGCCGGTGAAGATCGCCGATTGCTGGTCTTGGTTAACTTCCAGCGTGTCGGCGACAATTTCGATGGGCAGCGCGGTATCCAGCCGGGCGGCGCCTTCCTGGGCTTGGGCGAAGGTTCCAGACCCCAGCGCCACCGCGACGGTCAGCGCCAGCCCAATCCTTCGCATCATCCGCCGACCCCGGGGTTGATGACCACCCGGACCTTGCCGGTAAAGGTGAGGATGCCGGTGACGCTGGAAAAAGCGACGCCATCGTCCGCCCAAAAAGCACCGATGGGTCCGTGGCCCCGGACCGGGCCGGTGCTGACTACGGTGCCCTGTTCCAAATCAAGCCGGGCGCGTTCCGCGTGAATTTCGTAGCCCACATCCGTGAACATCGAAATCGGCCCGGCCAACTCTAGAACTCTGGCGCTGCGCTCGAACTGCCCGGTGGCGGCGGTGATGGTGATCCACGTGCCGTTGCCAAGGGTGATATCCGCTTGCAAAGTTTCCAAGGCAAACACATCGAAGCCGTTAGCATCCTGGGTGGCGCGTTCGGCGGTGACCAAGAACGGCCTCTCGAACCGGTCGGTGCCGACGAACCGAGCCCAGGTGATACCCAAATTGCCGTCGGCGTCCGGTGCCAAATCGGCGATCGACAGGCGGAAACCGTCGCCGTCGCCGTCCACCCCGGGCCAGCCGATCATCAGCGCGACCAGAGCCACCGCGAACAACGGCAGTACAAATTTCATCCACCCGACAAATCGGCTGTAGCGGCCACTGAGTTTTGTCAGCACCCCCTGGCGGCGGCGGGTCAAATTGTCCGCGAGGTTCATGCCACCCCCGCGGCCAGGCAGTCGTGGACATGCAAAATGCCAACGGGCAGCCCGTCTTGTTCCACGAACAAACTGGTGATCTGGGCCGCGTTCATTGCGCCTAAGGCTTCAGACGCCAGCGCCTCGCCGGCGATGGTCTTGGGGCCCGGGGTCATGAATTCGGCGGCGGTACGCTGAACGAATTGGTCATCCATCAGGCGCCGCAAATCGCCGTCGGTGATGATGCCCAACAGCTTGCCGCCGTCGTCGGTGACTCCAGCACAG
>JAKZSO010000044.1:0-3573 GCA_047517625.1 Alphaproteobacteria bacterium | reverse complement strand
CAGCAAGGCCGCAACAGCGCCGGCGCAGACTTTGGCCTGACTGTTTGCGCTGAACCCGGATTTCGGCATCCGCCCAGCGATCGACGAATCCCCGAGCACGTGGATGTTCGCATGGATGGTGGATTCGAATGTGGTTTGGTTGACTGGGCACCAATCACCGCCGTCCGCGAGCCCTGCGGTGTCAACCAAACGATTGGACCGCTGGGGCGGGATGATGTTGGCGACATCCACTTGGTGCTCGTCGAAATCCGTAAAGATGGTGTTGGTGGCCGGATCGACCCCGGCGACATTGCCACCCTCGGAGAAGGGCACCCACTCGATGAGGTCCCCGTACAGCTCCGCCCAACCTGCCTGGAACAGCCCCTGCTTTGAAAAGCCGTCCTTGGCATCAAGGATCAGGATTTTCGATCGCGGCTTTTCATTTTGCAAATAATGCGCAATCAAGCTGGCGCGCTCATAAGGGCCAGGCGGGCAACGGAACGGGTTGGCCGGCGGCGCGATCGCCACCACGCCGCCATCCGGCATTGCATTAAGCTGACGGCTCAAGATGTTGGTTTGCGATCCAGCCTTCCAGGCGTGGGGCATGGTCTGGGCCGCCGCTTCATCGTAGCCGTCGATGGCGTCATATTTGAAATCGATGCCTGGGGACATAACCAGGCGGTCGTAAGCAATGGTATCGCCGCCATCCAGGGTGATGGATTTGGCTGCGGGATCGATCCCGGAAACCCGGCCGCGAACGACGTTAACGCCTTCCCGCCGCAGTCCACCGAACCCGTGTGTGATGTGGGAAAGATTATTCATGCCGCCCAGGACCGTGTTGCTGAACGGGCACGTCGAAAACGATGAGTTTTGCTCCACCAGTATGACGCTAACGCCGGCCCGGCGAAGATACCGGGCGGCGGTCGCGCCGCCAAACCCGGCGCCAATGACCACAACGCTTCCCGCACCTTGGGCGGTGGCAATGGTGGGCGCGACGGTTGCCGCCGTGGCGGCGCCGGCAAGTTTAAGGACATCCCTGCGCGTACTTTTCTGAGTCATTTTTAAGCTCCCCGAATTCCAGTCAAAGGATCTACATAGCCATGGCGGCGAAATAGGCGGCGATGGCCGCAATCTCGGCGTCGGTGTATCCCTTGGCGATGCGATTCATTATTGTCACGGTGGCTTCGTCGTTCTTAAAAGCCGTGAGGAGCGCGATCATGTCCTGTTCCGACATTGCGTTGATCGAGGGCGTTGGTCCCGGGCTGATGCCATCGGTGCCATGACACCCGGCGCAGGCGTTCGCCAAATTGCCCGGGCCTGTTTCGTCCGCTGCCGCAGGCAGCGACGCCGTCAGCGCCAGAATAAGTGCGCCAAAAGTTCCAGCGACAACTGATTTCATCGGAATCATTTCGGGCCTCCCTAGTCCCAAATCCATGCGCGTTCGCGCTATTGAAGTTATACCAGCCCACCCAAGCCGCCGCAGTGGAAGAACAGCCGCCAAACTTCACCATATTGTGATTTCTCAAAAAAACCGTGTTTGGCTGGCGTTGGCGTTTAGCGGCTAATGGATATCCACATTCATTATCTCTCCGCCGAGTATCTTGCAGGCGTAATCCATGGTGTCGGTTCCCCCGTCCACATTTGGTGCCTGAAAGGTCCCTCCAACCGTTATGTCTTCGTTATCGGCGGTGTGCCAATTCCTAGCTTCGAGGAATACCAATTCCAGCGGGTGCTGAAGGTCTTCAAAAATTTTGTCTTGGCATTCGCCTAGCTCGACCCCATAGGCGCCCGCGCCGGCGACCTGTTTCGGTCCGCCCGAGCCATCAAACAGGGCCCAGGCCCCTGCCACCGCCAAAACCACGACGACGGCAACGATGACGGTTGTTCGGTTCATTCAACGCTCCTGGGTTTGCCGAACATTAAACAAAAAAAGCGGCCGGGAAATCCCCGGCCGCTCAAGTGTTTGTTAGATCTTACGACCAACTCAGACTGTGGTTCCGAATTGGCAGTGACCGGATGCGTACACCGGTCGCAGCGAAGATCGCGTTCGGCAGTGCGCCAAGGATCGGGCCTGTTGCAGGCTCGCCAATGCCGCCCCACTTTTCGCCACCGCTCAATGCCAGGTGGGTATTAACCTGAGGCATCTGGCTAATCTTCAGCTGAATATATGTGTCGAAGTTCTTTTCGATCATCGCCCCATCCGCAATCGTCATCTCGTTGAAGAGAGCGCTGGAGAGCCCAGTCACTTGGCAACTTTGGACCTGAGCTTCGACGGTGTCGGAGTTGATGATATGGCCACAATCAACCGCGACATCGATCTGGTCGACGGTCAACTGACCGCGACGGCTAACCGAGACCTTCGCGACAGTCGCAATGATGCTTCCGAAACCTTCGGAAGCCGCGATGCCCATGCCCTGACCCTTCGGCAGGTTGGAATCCCAACCGGCTTTTTCGGCCACCAGCCTATATGGATGCTGGAACTCCGAATCTTCAGGCAACATATCAAGCCGGAACTGCAGGGGATCGGCACCCGCTGCATACGCCAGCTCGTCAATGAAACTTTCCAATGCGAAGGGGTTTTGCGACATCCCCACGGAACGCCACCATTGCGGCGGAATGTGGGTGTTGGACATTGCCCAGGTCACCTTTTTATTCGGCATTGTGTAGGGCATTCTGGCGTCCATGCCTTCAAGAGCCACCGAGTCGAACCCGTCTCGCATGAACTGCGGGATTTGGTGGAAGAAGATGGACTGGGAAACGATACGATTTTCGTAACCGGTCAGGGCACCATTTCCGTCGAGACCAGCCTTGAAATAGTAGGTGGCGTACGGACGGTACTTGCCCTGTGTCGTTGTTTCTTCGCGCGACCACAGCAGCTTGACCGGACGGCCAATCGCACCAGCGATGGCGGCGGCTTCCCGGACTTCATGGTTACGCGAACGCAGGCCAAACCCATCACCCAAGAAGGTGGTGTGCGTAAACACGGTTTCCTGCTCCACGCCAAGCTCGTCGGCGACGATGCCGAGTGCGCCCGGTGGGTTTTGGAAACCGCCCCAAACGTCAACACGGTCCGCGGTGACGTGGACTGTGCAATTCATGGGCTCCATGCACGCATGCTCCAGGAACGGAGTGGTGTACGTGGATTCAACCACGGTCTGCGAACCAGCAATGGCGCCGGCCGCATCGCCTTCGTCCTGACGGACCAAGTGACCTTCGTGTGCCGGGTTATGCAGGATCGCAAACGCATCCGCTTGGATCGACGCGTTCGTGGTCCCACCGCCTGGGCCAGCGTCCCAAGACACGGGCAGCTGATTGACGGCGGACAGCGCGTGGTAATAAGTGTCGGCGACCACGACGACTGAACTCGTGATGCCGGTCACGCGGTTCGGAACTTCATCAGGGTTATAGGTGAGGTTACCGATTCCACCTGGACCAAGCCGAAGGACATCGACCACGCCGGGAAGACCCCGGACCGCATCGGCGTCCATGCTGCGCAACGTGCCACCAGCAGTCGGCGAATGCACGATCGCGGCGTAAAGCATGCCGGGAACGCGGACGTCGATGCCGAAAGTGGCGGTGCCATTGACCTTCAAC
>JAKZSO010000043.1:0-2644 GCA_047517625.1 Alphaproteobacteria bacterium | reverse complement strand
ACGGAGAAATCTACAATTACCGTGATCTCCGGGAGCGGTTGCGCGGCCTTGGACAGTCGTTCTCCACTCAGGGCGATACCGAAGTCTTGATGACGGCTTGGCGGCACTTTGGGCCAAAAGCGCTGGATTCGATCGAGGGCATGTTTGCCTTCGCCCTATGGGACGGGCGCGACGGGTGGCTGGCGACGGACCGATTTGGCGAAAAACAACTTTTCTACGCGACTACGCCGGATGGGATCGCGGCAGCCTCGGAGCTGCTGACATTGGCCAGGATGGTTGGCGCAACGCAAAACATCAGCCACGAGGAAACCGCGGCTTTCCTCTCGTTGGGGTATATCCCAGGGCCGGGCACGGTGTACCCCTCAATTCGGCGTATGCCGCCCGCGACGATCCTTCGTATTTCCGGCGGCAAAATTATCGACCAACGTCGATATTGGCGGCCCCCTTTCGGTGAACCCGGCCACGGCCCCGTTGAGCCGATCTCGGAGAACGGTTTGGACCGCATTCAGGCTGTTTTGGTGGACAGCGTTAGCTTGCGCCTGGAAGCCGACGCACCAAGCTGTTTGTATCTTTCCAGCGGCACCGATTCGTCGCTGGTGGCGGCGATTTCCGCCCGCTCCCTTGGCCGCAAACTCGACGCTATCACCATGCGGTTTTCAACGGGCAATGCCCACGACGAAACTGCGGACGCCCAGACAATCGCGTCAGAGATTGGACTGCCCCATCACATCGTGGAAAACCAGGACGAGGCCACCGCAGTAAACCCTGAATTTTTTTCAAATCTGATTGGCCAGCCCACAGACGATTTGACGCTTGCCTCGCTGCATCAAATGGCCAGGGCAGGCGCCGGGCGCGGGTTCAAAGTTGGGTTGACCGGGCTGGGCGGCGATGAAGTCGTTTTTGGATACAACAAGCATGCTTTTATTTTTGAACACCGGCGGATTTTAAACAGCCCCGAATGGCTCAGGCGCTGGCTCGGCCATGTCGTCGGCGCAATCGGAGGCCGCACATCCAAGGCGCAGACCTACCGGGAAACGGTAAAGGTCCGCGACTTTGAACGGTACATCGCCGTCAAGAATTTCCCGACAATCCGCGCCCTGCGCGAAGTTCCGGGGTTCGACAGGTGGGCGTCGCGGAATTTTGCTCCGACGCGCCGGCGCTTGGAATTCGAGGTCCCTGTTTTTGAATTCGAAGGCGTGATGACTGGTCACCGCCTTCCATCGACAGACGCAGGCAGTATGCGCGCCAGCATGGAATTCCGAACACCTTTCTTGAGCCCGGCCCTGCAAGAAACGATCGCGGAATTCGACCCCCGGGCGCTCATGAAATTTGGCCAGAAATCAGTTTTCCGGCGGCTGCTAAAACGCTATTTGCCCGACCAGATGGTGGATCTGCCCAAACGGGGGTTCGTTTTTCCGTCCGACCGTTTTGAATGGGTTGGCAGGGATCGTGCGCCGCCAACAAAATTGGTGCCACGCGAACTCGTCGAACAAATTTGGCGAAATCGAAGCAAGCCCGGCTGGCGCGCTCTCGCCACACGTATTGCCATGCTCTCGGAATTCGAAAACTGGGTGCCCGGCCGCTTGCCCCAGAATCCCGGGCAGACAAAACCGGCGGAGCCAGCGGCTTCGGCCGCGAGTTGAAATGACCAGCGCTGACACCCCCACGGCGGATTTTTATTCCGCGAACCGCTGGCCCGGGCCGGACGCAATCATTTCGAAGAAATGGGCCCAGCGGCTTGCGCCCTACGTCCAGTCAATGTCATTTACATTCTTGGATGCCGGGTGCGGCAGCGGCCAATACACCGCCGGAATGCTTATGGCGTACCCCGGCGCCAAAGCCCGGGCGATCGACATTAGCGAAAAAAGCCTGGGCGACGCCCGGCTTGTTATGCGCCGGGAAGGAATCGAAGACCGGGCTGAAATTATTCACCAGTCGTTCTCGGAGCCGTTGGGTTGGGACGATACGTTCGATTTCGCGATTGCCAACGGGTCGATCCACCACTCCCCCGATCCGGCCCAATCGTTGGTGAATATCGCCAACGCACTGAAGCCGGGCGGAGTGCTGGGATGCATGATTTACGGAGCCCGGTCAAACAGCCGCCGCTATGAAATCAAGGAAGTTCTGGGTATGCTTGGCAGCAGCGACCTGGACGACATGTACCGCCTGTATCGGGCCTATCAAAAAAAATACGCGTCCATTTTGGACCGCACGCTGCGAACGATCGCTCGTGACGCCAAAAGTTGGATAGGCAGGCGCCTTGCCAGGGTTAGGGGCCGCGAGGCGGAGTGGGGGTACGACGCGCAATCGGATCATCGGAGAATTTTCGTGGACGGTTATGCCGCGCCCATCGACCTGGCTTTTACCTCGGTGGAACTGAAGGAGATGCTGGACGGCGCCGGATTGGATTTGTGTGAAATGTTCACGATGGGGCGCCCAGACGAAACAATTTTGCCCCCCGAGTGGGTTGAGCGGTGGCGGCAGCTGAACGAATGGGAAAAAATTAGAGTATGCGAGCTTGTATCTCCGTTCCCCATGTCTCTTTCGTTCGCGGCCCGGAAGCCCGCCTAGACGCCCGTGAAAAAAAGGCGCTGTTCATTCTGATTGACGCGTGCCGGTACGGCACCGTGGCCAACCCAAAGGC
>JAKZSO010000042.1:0-2637 GCA_047517625.1 Alphaproteobacteria bacterium | reverse complement strand
GTCGTTCTCCCTTTTGGGTTTGCAGCACCCGGAGCCTAACGGCTCCAGGAGAGCGACACCTACCTCAACTTTTCAACATCGACCGGGACATCCCCCGGGAAACCTAGCGCCGAGCGGTGCGGCACCTGATTGGATCGCCTGGCTCGGCGACATTCTGCCGTTGGAACAGATGGCGATGGGCGTCCGCACCCTGCTGATCGGCGGCCCAGAAGGCTCGGTGCCTTGGGGGCCGGCCGCCTTGGTGCTGGCCGGCGCGGTCGTCGCGATCTGGGTCGGGACATATGGCTACGCCATGCGCAAACCGGCCGCCGAGGCTGGCGAAGGACCACCCTAGCGGTTGTGGCCTGGAATTCGCGAGGCTCACCGTGCTTCAATCCCCGGTGCGCAGGACCTGCCGGATTCCGGCGCCCAGACTTCCCCCTGGCGGCCCAGCAACTGGC
This sequence comes from Alphaproteobacteria bacterium, assembly GCA_047517625.1. Lineage (GTDB taxonomy): Bacteria > Pseudomonadota > Alphaproteobacteria > UBA2966 > CAIVPW01 > JABHVE01. The sequence continues at coordinate 2,197 of JAKZSO010000042.1, read as the reverse complement.
GCACCTGGGCGCGGTTGCGGGGGCTGGGGAATGACTGAAACTCTTCCGTCGCCGGGTCGAAGCGGACGATGGCGTTGGCGCCGAAATCGGTAAGCCAGACAATGTCCTGGTCATCCACATAAATCGCATAGGCCTGGGGCCGGCTGCCGGGAAGTTTCCACTCGGCCCAAGTGTCGGCGACCGGGTCGTACTTGGCCACCTGGCCGGCGTTCCATTCCGCGACCCAGATGTTGCCATGAGAATCCGACCACACCCGGCGGGCGCCTTGGTTCCGCGTCGGCGGCTGCAACACCGTGACGGCGCCGGTGGTGATGTCCACCTTGCCCACATAGCTGCCGGCCAACGAGGCAAAATAAATCCGCCGTCCGGCGTGCCGGTGATGCCGTACGGTCCCCGGCCCCGGGGCGCGAAAAACACCTCCATGGCCTCGGTTGCCGGGTCGAAGCGGCCATAAATGCCCGATTGCCCGGTGAACCACAAAACGCCGTTGCCATCGAAAGCCGCTGTGTTCAAGTTGGCGTAGCCGGTGCCGGCGGGCAGTGGATAGACGTCCACCGCCATTGTCACGCCATCGACTTTGACGATGGCGTTTTGGCCGCCGTCGGTGATCCAGGCGTCGCCCGCTGCATCGACAATGACCCCGTGGGGGCGGGAGCCGGGGCCAAGCGGTATTTACCACCACGTCGCCGGTCTTCGAATCCATCAACCCCATGACACCTTTGTTTTGTCCGGTGTACCAAACCCGGCCGTCGATCGCGGGCGCCACATCGTGGGGCCGGAATCCGGGGGGAACTTGGAACGCCTCGATGTTGATTTCGGCGCCATTCGCCAAGCTTGAGGCCATGAAACCGGCGAAAATCACCGCGGAAACGATGATTAGGGTGGGTCGAAGGGCAGACATCGCCAAACTATCTTCCCGAATTGATCGGGCGGCAAGGGACCGGGCTAAACGTGGGTCGCCGAAAAACCGCGGAACTCAGCCATTGTTGCCATAGGAGATGCCTATAGGCGTCATTAGGGGCGGGGTGCATGAGAGCGATAGCTACACATTGACGCAGCAAGGGTTATGTTCAAGGTAAGTTCAATCCCGCAGCGCACGGGCGCAGCACATCTTAGGAGAAGATCATGGCTTGGAAGACACCAAAAATCGCAGAGATCTCAGTCGGCATGGAAATCAACTGCTATGCATGCGCCGAGCTCTAAGTTCTAGCGAATAGGCGGGAAACCGCTTAAGTAAAGACCCGGGGTTCGCCCCGGGTTTTTTTTGAGGAAGTCCGATGTCCGAAACTATCACCGTAGCCTTACTGGGTTTGGGCCGCATCGGCAGCCAGTTTGCCGCCGGTCTTTCTGAGCACATCAAGGGCGGCACTTCGCCGATCAAAATCGTTGCGGTAGCCGAGGCCAACCCGGAGTCCGAAGCCGCCGCGAAGTTCAAGGCCGATGGCGTGCCGGTCTACCCAGACGCCCTGGGAGTCGTTGACATGGGCGTCGACGTGGACGTGATTTTTGACCTGACGGGCATGTCGGACATGCGCCAGACCCTTCGAGAAAGTTTGAAGGCGGCGGGAAACCGTCACACGGTGATTGTTCCGGAGGTCATGGTTCGCATTTTTTGGGCATTGTTGGACACCGGCGAAGACCTGACCGGGCCGCTCAGGGAAGGCTACTGACGGTCTGAAAAAAGGAAAGTCACGGAAACGCCGGTTCCCTCAACGAGCTTGTCTTTATCTCCCAGCACCATCATGGCGGACGACCGGGGACTCGGTATTGTCATGCACTAGTCCCCGGCCATCCTGAGCCAGACCAACCCCGGTCCCAGGTATGATGCCGGCTCAATCGGTCCACGGATTCCCACCATGTCACGCTTTGAAACCCTCAGATTTATCAACGCCGCCCATTTCTTTGATCACTTCTTCCTGCTGATTTTCCCGACGGCGGCGCTGGCCATTGCCAGGGATTGGGGCATGACCTACGCCGAGGCTCTGGCGCTTGGCACGCCAATCTACGTGATGTTCGCGGTTGGAACATTGTCGGCGGGATGGCTTGGCGATCACCTTGACTTGGTTGCCGTGTCGCCGGGACCCGCCTCCTTGATGATCGGTCTCGGCCTTCTGGGCCTGTTTGCCGCTTTGTATCATCCGGTTGGATTAGCCTTGGTCATTGGCTTGGGCGGCCGCACGGGCAGGGCGCTGGCGGT
>JAKZSO010000041.1:0-6007 GCA_047517625.1 Alphaproteobacteria bacterium | reverse complement strand
GCGGTCGCCCGCCGGGTGGTCAAACAGGGGCTTAGCGTGCGCGACTCAGAACGCATCGCCCAGTCCGCCCCGGGCAAAAACCCTCGGCAAAAGTCGAAAAAGAACTCTGACATCATTGCCCTTGAGCGGGATATTTCAGAGTCCCTGGGTCTGCCCATCGACATTCGTCACCAGGGAGAACGCGGCGGCCATGTAAAAGTCGCTTACAGAACTTTGGAGCAGCTGGACGAGATTTGCCGCCGATTGGCCCACCTGGGCGGTTAGGGTCTAGCGGCGCCCCGCCGCGCCGCTGTGGCGATTCTCAAGGCCGCCCGGGCGGTGACCGTGGCCGCCGGAAAACCCGTTGTTTTGCAGTCGGTTTCGGCGTCTTGAACAATGGCCATGGCGCGAGTCAAATCGGTGGTGGTCCAGCGGTTCAGGGCGGCGACGATCTGGTAGCGCTGCTTGAAAAATACCGGTGGGCGCAGGCTTTCCACGGCATTCCGGGCATTGGCCCCTTGGTCTCGCAGGCCCGACGCCAACTGCACCCGCATTAAGGCCTGGGCCAACGTGCGGAGCACAGAAACAGGGCTGGTGCCTTCGATTTCTGCCCTGGCCAAGGCCCGATCAAGCCTGGCAAAATCACCGGTGACCGCGGCAAAAGCGGCATCGTCCAGGCCCTGGCTGCCGGAATCGCCAATGCAGGCGCGGGCGTCGTCCAACGTCACCGGGGCGTTTAACCCCACGTACAGCCCCAGTTTTTCCAGTTCTCGCCGGGTGATCCCGCGATCGCCTGCCAGTTTATCGGCCAAAAACGCCGTCACCCCCGGCTCGGCAAGGTGCCCGGCGGCCGCCAGGGCCTCGCCGATGACGCCCTCCAATTTGTAGCCGTCCTCTACGTAGCACGGCAGTGCCGCCCCGGAAGCGGCGGTTTCGAAAGCTTTTCGCAGGCTAGAACGCGGTGGCAAGTCGCCGGCCTCGGCGATCACCAAGGACTCATCGGCGAAGTCCTCGGTTTGCTCCCGCGCCTGCAGAATACTCTTGAATGCGTCGGCCATGCTGTCGCCGGCGCGCTGGACCCGCACCACCCGGCGGGCCCCGGTCAGGGAAAGGGCGGCGGCTTCGTCCGCCAATAACGCCGGGTCATCGGCGATCGCTTGGGGCGTGGGCTCGGCCAATCGAAACGGATCGGGGTCAGGGCCCAGCACCAAGGTCACCAGAGCCTGGGCGCGCTCCGTGGCCAGCCCCTGGTCCGGTCCGTACAGCAAAACGCACGACGATTGCGGCGCCCGGAGGAAGCCATCAATCTTGTTGGGTTTAAATTTCATGGAGTCCCGCCAAAATAGACGGCAAGCCGGGTTTTCAGCTCGTCAGAAACCACCCTGGCGGCCCGCCGTTGGGCGTCGCGTTCGGCAATCACGTTGGAAAAATCCGAGCGCAAAACGTTATAGGCCGCCGTGGCCCTGACGCTGCCCGAGGCCAAAACCACCCCGGTCGCCGCCTCGTTGAGCGAATAATTCGCCGTCAACGTCAGATTAAACCGGGTGACCGTGTCATCAATTTGAATCGCCAAGCCTTCTTTGGCCTCTTCCAGGGCCACAAACAAGGAGTACTGCGGCGATGCAGGTTCGCCGAACGGGTTCAGGCGGTCCAGCAGATCATTGCGGACGATTTGCCCAACCCGGTCGGAGATCGGGGCGATGCGCACCGCTGCCATATCGGCCATCACGGCCCCGTCCATTACCCCCTGGCCGCCGCCATACAACGGCTGAAACCCGCAGGCGGCAAGGATTAGCGTCGCGATTAGAAACCCGGTTTTGGCCAGTCTAGACGACGACATTGACGATACGGTCGGGAACGACAATGACTTTGCGCACCGGACGACCCTCGATGGCTAGAACGACCCGCTCTTGGGCCAGGGCTAGCGCTTGAATTTCGTTTTCGCCCAGGCCTGGTGCCACGTTCAGCGTCCCTCGCAGCTTGCCATTGACCTGGACCCCAACGGTGATGGTTTGTTCCTGGGCCAGCTCTGGGTCGAAATCGGGCCAGGGCGTTTCGGTCAACGGGGTGCGGTGGCCGAGCGCCGCCCACGCCTCTTCGGCCAAATGCGGCATCATCGGCGCCACCAATCGCACCAACGCCTCCAAGGCCTCGCGCCGGGCCCAGCCCGCCAGGGGGCTGCTGCCCAAGGTTTTCGGGGCCTCCCCCACCAGATTGGTGAATTCATAGAGCTTCGCCACGGCGACGTTGAAACGCAGGCGTTCGATGTCGGCGGTGACCTTGGCGATGGTGCGGTGGGTGGCGGCGCGCAAAGTCACCACGGCCTGTGTCGCCTCACCGCCGGGCCGTTCGCCGGCCGCGGAGGGTGGTAGATTCTCCGCGCCATCCTCGATCAGCCGCCACAGTCGCTGGACGAACCGCGCCGCCCCGGCGACCCCGGCGTCGGACCATTCCAGATCGCGTTCCGGCGGCGAATCCGACAGCATGAACCAGCGTGCGGTATCGGCGCCATAGCGGTCGATAATCGCCCCAGGGTCCACCACATTCTTTTTCGACTTCGACATGGATTCGGTGCGCCCTGCAGTGACTGGCCTGCCCGTTTGCTTGTGCACCAATCCTTCGGCGGCGCCGGAACCTACCTGCTCGGGATACAGCCATTCGCCGGCCTCGTCGCGAAAGGTCTGGTGAAGGACCATCCCCTGGTTGAACAGTCCGGCGAAAGGTTCCGTCACCGCCAAGTGTCCCGTTGCCTTCATTGCCCGGGCAAAAAATCGGGAATACAGGAGGTGCAGAATCGCGTGCTCGATGCCGCCGATGTACTGATCCACCGGCAACCAGGCGTCGACCGCGGTCAGGTCCACCGGCGCCTTGTCCCGGGGCGAACAGAACCGGGCGAAATACCACGATGAATCGACGAAGGTATCCAACGTATCGGTTTCCCGCTGGGCGGCCTTGCCGCAGTCGGGGCAGTTCGTGTGTTTCCACGTGGGGTGGTGGTTCAAAGGGTTGCCAGGGGCATCGAAGGTGGCGTCGTCGGGTAACAACACGGGAAGGTCGGCCGCAGGAACCGGGACAATTCCACAGTCCTGGCAGTGGACTACTGGAATTGGGCAGCCCCAATAGCGCTGGCGGGAAATTCCCCAGTCCCGCACCCGGTAGTTGGTCTCTACATGCCCGGTTCCCGCCGCCGTCAGGCGCTTGGCGACCTCGGCTTTCGCGGCCGCGACGGATTTGCCGTCCAGGAATTGGGAATTAATCATTGTCCCGGGCCCCAAATAAGCTTCGGAGCCCACCGTGAACGCTGCTGGCTCTTGGTCTGGCGATCCCACCACCGGAACCACGGGCAACCCGTACTTGTTGGCGAAGTCCAAGTCTCGCTGGTCGTGCGCCGGGCAGCCGAAAATGGCCCCTGTGCCGTATTCCAACAGCACGAAATTGGCGATGTAAACCGGCAGCTCCTTGGCGTCGATAAACGGGTGCAAGGCCCGCACCCCGGTGTCATAACCCAGCTTTTCAGCAGCCTCGATGGCAATTTCGCTGGTCCCCAGGCTTTGACATTCGGCGATGAATGTCGCGGCCTTGGGGTCTTTTTCTGCGATCGACAGGGCCAGCGGATGGTTCGCGGCCAAAGCCATGAAACTGGCCCCGAACAACGTGTCCTGGCGGGTGGTGTAAATTTCCAGCAGGTCGTCGCGGCCGGCCAGGGCAAAATTCACCCGCATGCCTTCGGACCGGCCGATCCAGTTACGCTGCATCAGCCGCACCCGGTCTGGCCAGCGGTCCAGGGTTTCCAACGATTCCAGTAGATCCTCGGCAAAGTCGGTGATGGCGAAAACCCATTGCTCCAATTCGCGTTTCTCCACCGCCGCCCCGGATCGCCAGCCCATGCCGTCGATGACCTGCTCGTTGGCCAGAACCGTGCCATCCACCGGGTCCCAATTGACCCAGGATTTCGCCCGGCGCACCAAACCGGCGTCCAGGAAATCCAAAAAAAGCCTTTGTTGATGCTGGTAATAGCCGGGATGGCAGGTGGCGATTTCCCGATCCCAATCCAGGGAAAGCCCCATCCGTTTTAGCTCGCCGCGCATGGCGTCGATGTTGGCGTAAGTCCATTCGGCCGGGTGAACACCCTGGGCCCGGGCGGCATTTTCCGCGGGCAGCCCGAATGCGTCCCAGCCCATGGGGTGAAGGACGTTGAAGCCCTGGGCCCGTTTGTAGCGGGCGACCACATCCCCAAGGGTGTAGTTGCGCACATGGCCCATATGGATGCGCCCGGACGGATACGGGAACATCTCCAGGACATAGTATTTCGGCCGCGGATCGTCGTTATCCGCGGCAAATGTCTGGCGATCGGCCCAGATTGCTTGCCATTTGGGCTCGGTCTTGCTGGCGTCGTATTTGGCCATGGCCGGTTTGGGGGCGGGGTTTAGAGCTCTAGGGGGCGGCCCCGGCGGCTAGCCACATTTGCCGGGCGCGGGTCAAAATCGCATTTTCCAGGTCGGTGGCGGTACCGGTATTACTGACGGCATCAAGCCATTCGCCCGGGCCTTGGCGCTCTTGGCGGAACACTGAAACCTTGATGCCATCCGCCCGCAATTGTTGGTCCAAAATGAACACCGTTAACTTAAAGCGTTCTTGGCCGCCGGTTTCCGGGGGTGCGAACCAATCGGTGATGATGACCCCGCCAAATGGGTCCGCGGAGGCCAAGGGCATGAACGACAAGGTATCCAGGGATGCCCGCCACAGGAACGAGTTGACGCCAATGCCGCTACCGCCGCCACCGGCGTTTCCGCCAGTGACCAAATTCCCGATCTGGATACCTTCAGGACCGAATAGCAGCCCGCCTTCGGGCTCTGGCTCAGGCGCTGGGGGTTCAATGGTGAGTCCTGAGCATGCCGCCAACAGGACGCTGGCAACGCCGATCAGTACCCAGCGAAATTTTCCTGAGATGCTGGCCGGAACAGGAAATGAAATCGGTGAACGGGGTGACGTGAGAATCATAAGATAACTGGCTTGCGAAATTGGCCCGCGGAAGGCGACGGCACGCGGCCCGGAGTATACGCATGGGCAACCACACCCGATATGCCAAATTGATCGGAGAATTTAGAAAAATTATGGAATTCCCGCGCCCTAACGGTGTGACTCAATCGCAACAGTGTTGAAATTTCACCACAGGGATTGGGCCCGATGGCTTGACCGAAATGGGAAGTGATGGCACAAGAATTCCAGTTCTTCCGCGGACCTCCGTGGGGAGGGCGCGTGTTGGACGGGTTTGTGTTTACAAATTCGTCATAATGATTCGAATCCAACAGGTATTTTAAGGAGACGCGGGGATGAAAAAAGTACTGATCGGAACAACTGCGCTTGTGGCCGCCAGCATGCTTTCGCTGCCGGCCATGGCGATGCATATGGATGAGGACGGTAATTATCAAGTCCATACCGGGAACCTGAGCTTGAGCATTGGCGGTTACGGCACCTTCAAGGTTGAGTACAAGAGCCGGGAGCCAAAAAAAGACGACACCGTGAGCTATCGCAGCCACAATGCTGACTTTGATTCCGAACTCCATTTCGAGGGTTCAACGACACTGGCCTCCGGCACGGAAGCCGGTATTAAGATCGAGTTCGAAACGGGCGGGGCGGGTGTTGCCGGTGACGACACGATCGATGAAAACTTCATCTGGGTCGAAGGCATGTTGGGTAAGGTGTACCTTGGCGGACGCGATGCCGAAGAGCTCGAAGAGGGTGTCGAGCGCACGTACTCCGGCGTCGGACTTTTGACCGCGGATATTAACGAAAACCAAGCCAAGATTACAACGTCCGCGGACTTTGCTGGTGGCGAAAACAACAAGATCATCTGGGTTGCGCCGAAGGTCGGCGGCATCGAATTTGCCATCAACTACACACCGGAACGCAAACAGAACACGACCGACAACACCACGAACGAGGACGTTGGCCAGGAAGGTGAAGACCTGCTGATTGCCTTGCGGTGGACTGGCACCATGGGCGGCGCCGCCACGATCAAGGCTTC
>JAKZSO010000040.1:0-5165 GCA_047517625.1 Alphaproteobacteria bacterium | reverse complement strand
ACTCCCAGCTGGTTGAGGCCAACCTGACCGGGGCGATCCTGCAAAACGCCGATATCCGAGGCGCCAGCCTGGCCGGCGCCGATCTTCGCGGGGCTTTGATCGCCGATGTCGATCTTGAATCCGCGGATTTGGAAGGAGCGAGGGTGACCCGCGGCACAGCCGATCTGCCGGTGAACATCCAGGCGGCCTTGCGCGCCCACGCATTGTGGGTGGACAGTTTTGGCATTGAGGGCGAGCGGGCGGTTTTGGTGGGAACAGATTTCGGCAAAGTCGACCTGGCCGGCAGCTATTTCAGCGGCGCGGATCTGAAACGCTGTAATTTCAGCAGAGCGATCCTGTCGGATTGCCTGTTTGTGTTGGCGGACCTGAGCAAGGCCGACCTGGGCGCCGCCGACCTGACCCATTCGGACCTGCGCGGCGCAGACCTGTCGGGGGCCAACCTGCGCGGTGCGATGATGGCCGACGCCAATCTGGGGGCCGCGGACATTCGCGGCCCGGACGACAAGAAAACGGGGCAGATGTGGCCCGCCAATTTGTCCAAGGCCGACCTGACCGATGCCGACCTTTCACACGTGGACTTAGCCGGGACCACGCTGACCGGCGCCACGCTGCCGGACTGAGGCGAGCGACCCCCCTCCGCAATTTGGTCGACCAGTTTCGCGCGGTCGTCCACCACCCCCTCCTCATTCCTCCCCCGCCAGCGGGAGAGGAGGGGGCCCATTCCGAGTCACGGTGAATCCCCTCTCCCTTTAGGGGGAGGGTTAGGGAGGGGGTCAGGAAAGAAGAAGGGAGGGGGTCCGGCTTTGGCTGGCTAGGTGGTGACACCCTCGATCACTCGGTCGGGGGCGGGATTCCCGTCGGCGAAACTCTTGATGTTGATGATGACCTTTTCGCCCATGGCCGTGCGCCCGGCATGGGTGGCGGAGCCCATGTGTGGCGTCAGAACTGCGTTTTTCGCCGCCAAAAGCCTGGGGTTCACAGCGGGCGCCCCGGCGTATACATCCAACCCGGCAGCGCCGATGGCGCCGGTTTCCAGGGCGTCGGCCAAGGCGTCTTCATCGATAATCTCGCCCCGGGCCGTGTTCACCACCACCGCGTGGTGCTGTAACAGGGCCAGCCGCTCGGCGGACAGCAAATTACGGGTCTCCGCGGTCAGCGGACAATTCACCGAAACAATATCCACGTGGCCCAGCATCGGCTCCAAATCTTGCCAGTACGTCGCCTCCAATTCCAGCTCCGTCGCCTCCGGCACCCGGGCGCGATTGTGATAATGGATCGCCAAGCCAAAGCCACGGGCCCGGCGCGCCACGGCCTGGCCGATGCGGCCCATGCCAATGATCCCCAACCGTTGCCCGGCGATGCGGTGGCCCAACATGAACGTGGGCGCCCAACCCTGCCATGACCCCGATCGCAACAGCCGTTCGCCCTCGGCAATGCGCCGGGGCGCCGCCAAGATCAACGCCATGGTCAGGTCGGCGGTGTCTTCGGTCAGCACGCCCGGGGTGTTGGTAACGGTAATGCGGCGAGATTCAGCAGCCGCCAAATCAATGTGATTGATGCCGGTGCCGAAATTGGCGATGAGTTTCAAGTTCGGCCCAGCCGCTCCGATCACCGCCGCGTCAATATTGTCCGTTACCGTGGGCACCAGCACGTCGGCCTCGGCCATCGCCGCCGCCAGAGCGTCTTGGCTCATGGCATGGTCATCGGCGTTCAGCCGGGCGTCAAATAGCTCCATCATGCGGGTTTCCACCTGATCCGGCAGCTTGCGCGAGACCACTACGTGAGGCTTATCGGACGCCAAATGTTTGCTCCTTGTTGCCGCGGGGACCGGCGAATTTCGGTTCATTTTGGGGTCTTGACCTTACACCATTGGGGGCGGTCATATCCGAGCCAATGATCCTTCGAATTTTCAGTTTTTGTCTCCTCGCCGCCGTGCTGGTTGGGGTAATTCCAACTTCCCTGGCCCAACAGGGCCTGCCCAGGTGGGTGTCACTGCGGTCGGACGAAGTCAACGTCCGGGCCGGACCCGGCACCCGGTACCCCATTGAATGGGTGTTCGTGCGCGAGAGCTGGCCGGTCGAAGTCATCGCCGAATTCGATAACTGGCGGCAAATCCGCGACATGGACGGGGCGACAGGCTGGATCCACCAAAATCTGTTGTCGCGAAACCGCTTCGCGGTGGTCATTGGCGAGGTGCGTATGATGGTGCGCGACCCGGAGCCCGGCGCCGTGCCGGTGGCGGTGATCGAGCCCGGCGTCATTGCCCAGGTGCTGCGATGCCGGGAAGATTGGTGCCGGTTGCATGCCGGTGGCCACACCGGGTGGCTGCCGCGCACCCAGATTTGGGGGGTCTACCGAGATGAAGAAGTGGATTAGTAAATGCCGATCAGATTCACGTGACGCAAGCGCGTCACGATCTGCTCGCGCGACCACCTTCTCACCTCAGCCACTCCTCTAGGAAAAATCTTCGGCCAGGGCGGCGCGGACGGGTTCGCTAAGAACCGCCGCGTGGCGATAACCGGGGTGGCCGAACCCCAGCGTGATTTCAGCACCGGTAATTTTGAACGCGGCGGATTGTTCGTCGGAAAACCGAAAATGGAGAAAATGCACAGCGGATGTTTTGCCGTCATCCCGGGTGCGCGGGGTATCGTCGTCGGGGGTGGCCGTCACCGTGTGGCCGGCGAAGGACAGCGTGATCGTGTCTTCGATTCCGCCCAGCTTGCGCAGTTCAGAGTCTCTGCGGGCCGGGTCGGGGATTTCGAACATCAACGTCGCCGCCAAATCGCGGCCCTTTGGGATCAACGGATTATAGGCCGCCAATTCATCCGCAAGCTGGCCGTCGCCACCTTTTTCGATGCGCAGCATTTCCTGAATTTGCAGCCAGATCGTGTCGTAATTTTCGAAACTTAAAGTGGCGAAGGGGCCGACCTCGGCCCGGCGATCGGCTTTGGCCATGCGGGCGGCATCGCGTTTTTCAGCCCGCACTTTTTCGTACGAGGCCAAATCCAATATGTCGGCCCGGGAAATTTCCGTCTTCATTCGGTATCGCCGCAATAGGACCTGGCAAATAATTCGATGGGGTGCCAGGCCCGGGGAACCGAAACGGATGGGTCCAGTTCTTCCATACCCTGGGCGATGTGATCCCCGGCCAATGGACATTCGGACGCCACGTATTTGGCGCCAACGTCCAAAGCCTGCGGGCGGTGGGTTTGCCGACCTTCAGCGCGGTGGAAAAATTGCCAACTTCCATGCCCCAAGCCCCGCCATGACCCGAGCATCGCTCGATCACCGAGATTTCTGAACCCGGGATCAATCCCAACAGTTCCTTGGCTTTCGGACCCATGTTTTGGGCCCGGGCGTGGCAGGCCAGATGCAAGGCAACCGGGCCATCGAGTGGTGAGAGATCGCCGGGCAGGTCGCCACGTTTTGCCAGGCCCACAACATATTCGGCGGCGTCCGTGGTCGCGCCCGCCAGCTTTTTGACGCCATCATGACTGGGCAAGATCAGCCGCCATTCGAATTTCAGCATCAGCGCGCACGACGGGGTCAACGCCACAACGTCATAGCCGTCGTCGATCCACCGGCCCAGCTCCGCCGAAATTTTTTCCGCGCTGGCGGCGACGGCGGCGATGTCACCCAGTTCCAATTGCGGCATGCCGCAGCAGCCCGGGTTGGCGGCAGCGACCGCGATCCCGGCCTTCGCCAAGATGCGCCTGGTGGCGACGCCGACCTCAGGGTTGTTGTGATTGCCGGAACACGTGGCAAATAGCACGACTTTGCGCGCGGGTTCTGGCGCCGGTGGCGGCCACGCTATGGCCCGGCGCATCAGGGTCTTGCGGCGGTATTTGGGCACCCGGGCTTTGGCGTGAATGCCGGCAAGGGCCTGGATCACTGGGCGCGTCAGCCAGTTGCCGGTGCGTGTGGCCCAGTTGACCATCCCGGCCACGGGCGCCGCCAGGCGGCCGTTGCGATCGGTCTTGCGGATTTGTTTGGCCACCCAACGGGGTCTTGCCGCCAGCGTTTTGGGCGGCCCGGGCACGCAGCATCAGGTGCGGGAAATCGATGTTGAATTCGTGGGGCGGCACGTACGGGCACTTGGTCATGAAGCACAGATCACACAGCGTGCAGGCATCGACAACCGAGGCGAAACCGTCTGAGCCAACCGCATCCAGTTCGCCGGTTTCGGACCCGTCGATGAGTTCGAACAGGCGGGGGAACGAATCGCACAGATTGAAGCACCGCCGGCAGCCGTGGCAGATGTCGAACACCCGGCGCAATTCGGCGTCGAGTTGCTGGCCGTCCGTGAACGCCGGGTCCTGCCACGGGATCGGGTGACGTACCGGCGCCTTTGTCCCGCCCTCCACTAAAACCGCGCCTGCGTGCCGGATTTAAACAAGACGTGCTCTATTCGAGCGTAGCCAGCGCCTTCTGAAACCGCCCGGCGTGGGACTTTTCCGCCTTGGCCAGAGTTTCAAACCATTCGGCGATTTCGCCGAAGCCTTCTTCCCGGGCGGGTTTCGCCATGCCCGGATACATGTCGGTGTATTCGTGGGTTTCGCCGGCAACCGATGCGCCAAGGTTATCCCGGGTGTTGCCGATGGGCAGGCCGGTCGCCGGGTCGCCGACCTCTTCCAAAAATTCCAGGTGGCCGTGGGCGTGGCCGGTTTCGCCCTCGGCGGTAGAGCGGAAGACGGCGGACACATCGTTGTAGCCTTCCACGTCGGCCTTTTGGGCGAAGTACAAATAGCGGCGGTTGGCCTGGGATTCGCCCGCGAACGCGTCTTTCAAATTTCCTTCGGTCTTCGATCCGGCAAGTGACGGCATTGATTGATCCTCCGGATTGGGTGCTTGAAATATAAGCGGTAAAACGCGGCGGTCAACAGTTTAGAATTATTCTAACTTAAACTTTCTTGCGCATGCGCACCACCACATCGACTTGGGCAATTTCCGAACCCTTGGGCGGCCGGGGAATGCCCTTTATTTTCACCCTGCCCGGCGCCAAATCCGTCAGGGCTCCGGTGTCTTCGTTCAGCACGTGGTGATGGGGCGCGGTGTTGGTATCGAAAAACGATGGCCCCGGCGACACCATAACTTCGCGCAACAGCCCGGCCTGGGTGAACTGATTCAGGGTGTTGTAGACGGTTGCCAACGACACCCCGATTTTT
>JAKZSO010000039.1:0-12916 GCA_047517625.1 Alphaproteobacteria bacterium | reverse complement strand
ACACCTACCTCAACTTTTCAACATCGACCGGGACATCCCCCCATGCCGGTGTACGGCGTGGTGCCATAGGCCCGGGCGAAGCTGTTTTCCGGCACCAGCACCAAACCGTTCGGCGCCCGCTCGCCAAAATTGGCCAGCGACTCTAATCTGGCGGGGATCAAATCCATACGGGTGCCGGTCAATGCACCGATCAAGGCCTCGCCCAAGAACTGCTGCCACCAACTTTCGGTGGCCTTGTCGTACATGACCATGTCGAAGTTTCGCAGCCGCCCGGTGTTGCCGAATTCCAGAACCTCGCCGTTGACCCGGCGGTCGAACACCACGCCGGAATTACACAAGGGGCAATAGCTCACCAGGATCGGCACGCCGCCGACGACATCGTTGACGATTTCGTGCCACAGCAAAATTGCCAGGGGATAGGCCCGGGCATCGCCGTCAATTATCACACTCAACACCGGCTCGAACACGCCGACGGTTTCGGTGTCGGAAACCTGAATGAACTGGGGAATTCCCACCGGCGTAATGGTGTCCCGGCGGGCGCCATCGAAATCGATTTCGCCAAAGTCGATGGAGCGGATGCTGAAATCGGTGAGGGGGAATTCCGCCACCCAGTCGGCGGGGCCCTCCGCCGAGGCGGGCACCAGGTGGCTGACCACCATGAAGCCGAGCAGCACGGCGAAAATCACGTACAGGTAGACTTTCAATCGCATGACCCCATTGTCAGCTTATACCCTGCACACGGTCACCTCACTTTGTGGCGATTGTGGGGGCCTGTGCCGCCATCAATTTGATTCCATCTGGTTGAATAGTGCTCTAGGTTCGCCGCCATCAACTGGACCGCTGCCGGACGGCGATGGGCAAATCAGACACCTCAAATGACGCGCCGCCCGTGATTTCCCCAGTGATCTCCATTGTCGTGTCCGTGCACAACGAGGAAGCCAATATTGGCGGGTTGGTGGCTGAAATCGCGGCCGCCGTGGCCGAGTTGGGCGTGTTCGAGATTGTCGTGGTCAACGACGGCAGTTCAGATTCCACCGCCCGGGTATTGGCCCAATCCGCGAATAAAGTGCCCGAACTTGTGGTGGTCACCCATGACGGCAATTTCGGCCAAAGCGCTGCCCTGCTCTCCGGTGTGCGGGCGGCCCAGGCGCCGTGGATCGCCACGCTCGATGGCGACGGCCAAAACGACCCCGCCGACATTCCCGGGATTTGGCGGCGGCTTCAATCCCAGCCGGCCGACTCGCGCCTGAAGTTGATCGCGGGCCACCGCCGCAAGCGCCACGATTCCTGGGTCAAGCGGAAGTCGTCGGAAATTGCCAACGGTATCCGCGGCGGCCTGCTGAAAGACGGCATCCCCGACACCGGCTGCGGCTTGAAGTTGATCCAGCGGGAAACGTTCCTGAATCTGCCGTTTTTCGACCATTTCCACCGGTTTTTACCGGCGCTGGTCCAGCGAACCGGCGGTACGGTGGAATCAGTGGATGTCCGCCATAGGCCAAGAGGCGGCGGCCAATCTCACTACGGCGTCGGCAATCGCCTGTGGGTCGGGATTGTCGATATCATGGGCGTGCTCTGGCTCCAACGCCGGGGCCGCCACCCCCGGGTCCGCGACGTCGTTTTTTCAAACAAGGAAACCCAAGATGACCGTTAATTTATGGTTGGTCTCGTTCACGCTCACCGTATGGATCGCCGTGGGGTTTGCGGGCCAATTGCTGTTTTCCGCGCGGTTCATCGTGCAATGGGTGTTGAGTGAACGCAAAGGCCGCAGCTACATCCCCATGGCCTTTTGGTATTTCAGCATCGTCGGCGGCATGACGTTGTTGGCCTATGCCATTCACCGCCAGGACCCGGTGTTTATTGCCGGCCAAGCGTTTGGCCTTATCATCTATTTGCGCAACCTCACTTTGATCGCCCGCGAGCGCACTAAGGCTTCCGAGGGTTAACGGCTCGGTCCCGAACCAGATGGCGAGAGTTCCATGGCTTTCCGTTACCGGCCTTGCCGTCGTATGGCTGGTGTTGGTCTGGGTCGGTTTGAACTATCGGCCGTTAATGCCGATCGACGAGACTCGCTACTTAAGTGTGGCCTGGGACATGTGGCTGAACGGCGACTGGCTGGTGCCCCAATTGAATGGCCGTCCTTACCCCGATAAACCGCCGCTGCTGTTTTGGATCATCAAAGCGGGTTGGGTCGTGTTCGGGGTCGGTGAAACCTGGCCGCGGTTGGTGGCGCCCCTTTTTGGAGTGGCCGGATTGGCCGCCGCTTGGTTCCTGGCCCGGCGCCTTTGGCCCGAAGACGATGGTTCCCTGGCCTTGACCGTCCCGTGGGTATTGCTGGGCAGCCTGCTGTGGACGGTGTTCGCCACCATCACAATGTTCGACCTGCTCAACGCTTTCTTTTCGATCATCGGGGCTTTGGGCGTGGTATTGGCGAGCCAAGGCCGGGCGCGCCTGGGCTGGCCGTTGGTCGCCCTGGCCATCGGCTTGGGAGTTCTAGCAAAAGGCCCGGTCATCTTGGTGTTCGTCCTGCCGGTGGCGTTGGCCGCGCCGTGGTGGGTCGCGGCGAAGCAGAATTGGATGGCGTGGTACGGCGGCCTGATCGCGGCGGTGGCGGTGGGCGCCGCGATCGCTTTGGCTTGGGCTGTTCCGGCCGGAAACGCCGGGGGCGACGCATACCGCACCGCTATTTTTTGGGGCCAGACCGTGGGCCGGGTCAATTCATCCTTCGCCCATGCCCGTCCGTTTTATTGGTACCTACTGATCTTGCCCGTGGTGCTGTTTCCGTGGCTGTTGTGGCCGCCGTTTTGGCGGGGCGCCCGTGGCATGATCCGCAACACCGATCCGGGTATACGATTCGCTTTGTCTTGGTTGGTGCCCGGATTGGTGATCCTTTCGTTTTTCAGCGGCAAGCAGCCCCATTACTTGTTGCCGCTGTTTCCGGCGTTCGCGTTGCTGGTGGGCGTTGCCATCGCCCGTGAGACAGAGGCCAACGGGAGAGAGCCCAAACCGCGGGACCAGATGCCGCCCGGGCTGGTGATTCTTGCCGCGGGCGTGGGGCTGGTGGGCTTGATGTGGTGGATCAAATCGGATTCCACGGCCCTGGATTCCCTGGGTTGGCCAGCTTGGGTCCCAGGTGTGTCGTTTGGCTTTGGCACGGTGATTGCGATCACCGGCTTGATCGTTGCGCTGAAACACGTGAAGTCTTTCAGGGCGGCGGTCGTTGCGCTGACCCTTTCCAGCGCCGTGGTGATTTCCGCGATCCACCTTTTCGTTTTCAGCGTCGGCGGATACGCCTATGACGTAGCCCCCACCGCCCGATTTATTCGTGCTATGGAAGCCGAAGGCCACCGATCGGTGATGGTCAACGAATATCACGGCCAATTTAATTTTCTCGGGCGGTTGAAACTTCGCGTCGAATTGGTGCCAGAGCAGTTCGCTCAAGGCTGGTTTACAGGACGCCCTCGGGGGCGCGTCATCATTGTTACGGATTTGCCGCCACCCAATTGGCTGCGGCCGTGGTTTGTTCAAACCTATCGCGGGCGGGTTCTTTCCATTTGGGACATGGACACCTACCCGGTGTTTCGGAACTGGCTAATCCAGGAAGGCCAAGCGCTTTAGGGCTCCGAGCGGACTAGCCCAGACAAGGTCGGCCGCCAGGCACCGACCAGACGTTGGGCCTCGGCCACTTGCTCTGGCGTCATCAGCCGCAGGGTCGCGTTGCGCAGGGCGGTGGCCTGGGCCTGCAAATCGCCGGCGCTGTTGATCGCCGCAAGGCTGAGCCAGGTGTGGGCCTGAACCAGGTCCTGGAACACACCGACCCCGCGAATAAAGATCGAGCCCAAGGCCAGCTGGGCCCCGGGTTCCCCCTGCTGGGCGGCTTGGTAGAAAAAGATCGCCGCGATGCGATTGTCTTGAGGGACGCCGGAGCCGTTGAAATGCATGACGCCCAGCATGAATTGTGTGCCGGGGTGGCCGCGTTCGGCCAGGGCGCGGAATTCTTCGATGGCGATTTCGAATTCACCGTTGCCGAAGGCCGCTAGCCCCTGGTCGTAGCCAGCCTGGGCGGGGCCGGCAAAGGCGGTCACAAGGCCTATCAGACCCAGGCTTGCGAGGAAATTTCGCAACGGTGTTGGCATCAAGCAATAGTTCCACGACTTGGGTCAGCGCCAACCCCGATGGCGCGGATAGCGGGACGCTAACCCGACCGGATATAAGCGACCGCCGCGTCTCTTTCAAACAGAAACAATAACGTCCGCAGGGCTTGGCCCCTGGGGGTCTTCAGGCCCGGGTCCTGTTGCAAAATCAGCCGGGCGTCATCCCGGGCCACGGGCAGCAAATCTTCATGGTCCGCCAGGCTGGCCAAGCGGAATTGCGGCAGCCCGCTTTGGCGCACGCCCAAAATCTCCCCCGCACCGCGCAGGCGCAAATCCTCCTCGGCGATGCGAAAGCCGTCGTCGCTTTCCCGCAAAATGTTGAGCCGTGCCCGGGCGGCATCTCCCAAGGGCGGGGCGTACAGCAACACGCACGAGGAGTCGGCATCGCCGCGGCCGACCCGGCCGCGCAGTTGGTGGAGCTGGGCCAGGCCAAATCGTTCGGCATGTTCGATGACCATCACCGAGGCCTCGGGAATGTCGACACCGACCTCGATCACCGTCGTCGCCACCAGAATGGAAATCCCACCGGCCGCGAACGCCGCCATGACTTTGTCCCGGTCGGGGGGCTTCATCTGGCCGTGGGCAAGCCCCACTTTTTCCCCGAAAATCTCGGCCAACTTTTTATAGCGGTCCTCGGCGGCGGAAACATCCAAGACGTCGGACTCTGACACCAAGGGGCAGACCCAATAAACCCGGGCGCCTTTCGCCAGGGAGCGTTCGATGCCGGCAACGACCTCGTCCAATCGCTCCAACGGCAAAGCCCGGGTTGTCACCGGCCGCCGCCCCGGCGGTTTTTCCTCCAGGCGCGAGACATCCATGTCGCCATAAACCGTGAGCGTCAGGGTCCGGGGAATGGGGGTCGCCGACATCACCAGCACGTCTGTGGCATGGCGCTGCCGGTCGGTTAGGGCCAGGCGCTGATGAACCCCGAAGCGGTGTTGTTCATCCACGACCACGATGGCCAGATCGTGGAAATTCACTGATTCCTGGAACAGGGCGTGGGTGCCCACCAATATGTCGATGGTACCCGACTCGAGTTGGGCCAGGATTTCCGCCCGGGCCTTGCCCTTGTCGCGACCGGTCAAAGCGGTAATGCGGACTTGTGGAACAGCGGCGCACAGGTGTTGCAACACACCGAAATGCTGGCGCGATAGCAACTCGGTTGGCGCCATCAGCGCGGCTTGGGCGCCATTTTCTACCGCCTGGAGCATGGCCAACAAGGCCACCACCGTTTTGCCGCTGCCGACATCGCCTTGCAACAGACGCAGCATACGGTTGGGGGATTTCAGGTCGCCGAGGATCTCCGCCAATGATTGGTTTTGGGCGCCCGTCAATTTGAACGGCAGCGCCGCTTCGACCGCGCCCAGCAATTTTCCTGAACCAGTCAGCGCGCGACCGGGTTTACGCCGCATTTTTTCACGCACCAGCAGCAACGCCAGTTGGTTCGCCAGTAATTCGTCATAGGCCAGACGCCGATGGCTCGGGCTGGTGGGGGACAGATCGGCCTCGGATTGGGGCCGGTGAACCTCAGCCAAGGCTTCGCGCCAAGGCAGCCAACCCTCGCGTTTCATCAGGGCCGGAACATGCCATTCGGGCATTTTCGTCCCCCCAGGGGCTTCGGCGAGGGCCTTGGCAATGGCCTTTTGCAGGGGATTTTGGGTTAGCCCCGCGGTCAGGGGATAGATCGCCTCCACTGCTTGGAGGCGGTCCAGCTCAGCCAAAGTGCCGATATGGTCGGGATGAGTGATTTGCAGTTCCTTGCCAAACACCTGAGCACGGCCGCTGACCACCCGGGTTTCACCCTCGGGCAGGGTCTTGGTCAGATAGTCCCCATGGGCTCGGAAAAACACCAAGCTGATCGATCCGGTATCGTCGAAACACCGGACTTTGTAAGGCTGGCGGCGATTGCGCGGAGCGATGTGTTCGCCCACCACCACCGTCACCGTCACCAAAGCGCCGTCAGGCACGTCCGCCAAATTCGGGGCGAAGCCGCGGTCTATGATGCCCGACGGCAGATGCCACAGCAGATCCACCACATGGGGGCCCGCCAAGGCTTCGATCATTCCGGCGATGCGCGGCCCGACGCCTTTGATGGAGGTGACCGCTTTGAACAGGGGGAACAGAATTTCCGGGCGCATGGCCAACCCTATCGCCTCCAATCGGCTGCCGCTACTTGCTGACACCGCAGGCATCAGGCCCTATACCCGTGCCATGGCTGAGACGGACACGGACCGGCGCAAACGGCTGACCTTTCGCAGCTGGCACCGGGGCACCAAAGAGGCCGACATGCTGTTGGGGCGGTTCGCCGATGTCCATTTGGCGACGTTGGATGACGGCCAGTTGGACCGCTACGAGGCCCTGTTGGAGAACCCAGATCCAGACCTGTACGCCTGGGTCACCGAGCTGCGGCCGGTGCCAGCGGAATTTGACAACGACATTTTGGTTCTTCTGAAACAAGTTCAAAGTGGCCAGTTAAGCGATTGATCCGGTGATAAATTTCTTTGATCTGGCAGCCGCGCCCGGACGCACCGAAATCGCCGGGGCGCCGGACGGCCTTAGCGCCCGTGCCGTCGCATCCATCGCCCGCCAGAGCGCCGCCGGCGTCATCCACATCGCCACCAACGATGCCCGGGCCGACGTCATGGCCCAGGCATTGGCGTTTTTCGCCCCGGACGTCGGGGTGCTGGGGTTCCCCGCCTGGGACTGCATGCCCTACGACCGGGTTTCCCCCAGCCATGCAATCCTCGGCCAACGCATGGAAACCCTTAGCCAACTTGGGGCTGGGGGAATTGATGCGGATGCCCCCACCGTAGTCCTGACCACCATTAACGGCGCGGTGCAACGCGTTCCGGCCCGGGAGTCTTTGGCCGGCACCAGTTTTTCGGCCGCCGCCGGCAAGCCCCTGGAGCTGGACGCCTTGCTGGCGCACTTGGCCAAAGACGGATACGAGCGCGTCGGCACGGTGCGCGAGCCCGGGGAATACGCGGTACGAGGTGGGATCGTTGACGTGTTTCCCATCGGCCATGCCCAGCCCTTGCGCTTGGATCTATTCGGGGATGTTCTGGAAAGCGTGCGCGTGTTCGACCCGCTGACCCAGCGCACTGTGGGCAATGCCGACGGACTTTCCTTACATGCGGCCAACGAGGTCATCCTGAACACGGAATCGATTGCCCGCTTCAAGGCCGGATATGCCGTCCAATTCGGGGCGACGGGCAAGGGTGACCCACTTTACGAAGCGGTGACGGAAGGCCGCCGTCCTCCTGGAGCCGAGCATTGGCTGCCGTTGTTCCATGACCGCCTGGAAACGCTTTTCGACCACCTGCCCGGGGCGGCGGTGACCGCGGATTACCAGGCGGATGAAGGTCGCGCCCGCCGTGGCGAAACGATCCGCGACAACTTCGCGGCCCGCACCCAATCGCGCCGCCAAACCACAGCCATGGGCGACGACGCCGTGGTGTACCAGCCGTTAGAGCCCGACGCGCTGTATCTGAGCGACGCCGATTGGGACGAGGCGATAAGGCATCGCCGGGTCATCGCTTTTTCACCCTATGACGCGCCGACCCCTGGCGCCGGCCTGGGCGGGCGCAGGGGCAGGGATTTGGCGCTGGAGCGGACCAAGACGGCGCCTTCGCAGTCCGGCGGCATCCAATTGGAGCCGGTGCGGGATCACATGGCGGCGCTGCAAGCCCAGGGCAGCCGGGTCATTGTCGCCGCTATGTCCGCCGGGTCCAGGGACCGCCTGACCGGATTGCTGATGGCGGCCGGGGTCGAAAGCTTAGCCACGGTGGACTCTTGGGAACAAACCCAGTCACTCGCTCCCGTGACCGTGGCGACCACCGTCCTCGGCCTTGAGCACGGATTTGAAGCCGACGGCCTGGCGGTCCTCAGCGAGCAAGACATTTTGGGGGAACGTTTGTCCCGGCCCCAGCGAAAGGTGCGCCGGGCCGAAGATTTCATCCGCGAAGCGTCCAGCCTGTCGCCGGGAGATTTGGTGGTCCATGTGGACCACGGCATCGGCAGATTTAGCGGATTGGAAATCCTCGACATTCAGGCCCGGCCCCATGATTGCCTGACCCTGGTCTATGACGGCGACGACCGCCTTTACCTGCCGGTGGAAAACATCGAAATGATCTCCCGCTACGGCGCCGACCAGGGCAGCGTTACGCTCGACCGGTTGGGCGGGGCGGGATGGCAGGCGCGCAAGGCAAAGGCTAAAAAACGCATCACCGAAATCGCCGGGGAACTGTTGAAACTGGCGGCCGAGCGCCAACTGCGGCAATCCCCTAAATTGGTGTCTCCCCCGGGCCTGTACGACGAATTCTGCGCGCCGTTTCCGTATCACCTCACCGATGACCAGCAGCAGACCATCGAAGAGGTCCTGTCTGACCTGTGCGCCGGCCGGCCCATGGATCGCCTGGTCTGCGGCGATGTCGGGTTTGGCAAAACCGAGGTCGCCTTGCGCGCCGCCTTCGTCGTCGCCATGGCCGGGAAACAGGTTGCGGTGGTGGCGCCGACGACGCTGCTGGCGCGTCAGCACACCAACGTTTTCAAAGAACGCTTCGGCGGCTGGCCGCTGCTGGTCGCCCAGTTGTCGCGCCTGGTGAGCCCCGGCGAAGCCGCGCAAACCGCCAAGGAATTGAAGGCGGGCACACTGGACATCGTCATCGGCACCCACGCGCTGCTGGGCAAAGCAATTGGCTTCAAGGATTTGGGCTTGTTGGTGGTGGACGAAGAACAGCGGTTCGGCGTCGCCCACAAAGAGCAGCTGAAAAGCCTGGGCTCGGATGTGCACGTGCTGACCCTGACGGCCACGCCGATTCCCAGAACCTTGCAAATGGCCCTGGTGGGGATTCGCGAACTCAGCTTGATTGCCACGCCGCCAGTGGATCGCCTGGCGGTGCGGACGTTTATTTCTCCGTTCGATCCCGTGGTGGTGCGCGAAGCGATCCTGCGCGAACGCAATCGCGGTGGCCAGACTTTCTATGTGTGTCCGCGCATTGCCGACCTGGACTGGGCCCGGGAATTTTTGGCGGCCCACGTGTCCGAGGCGAAGGTGGTAATCGCCCACGGGCGTCTGAGTCCGGCCAAGCTGGAGGAGGCCATGGCTGCCTTTTATGACGGCCGCTGTGACGTGCTGTTGGCCACCAATATCATTGAATCGGGCCTGGATATTCCCACCGCCAATACCATCATCGTCCATCGGGCGGACATGTTCGGGCTGTCGGAGTTGTACCAACTGCGCGGGCGCATTGGCCGCTCGAAGGTTCGGGGCTACGCCTATTTGACCTTGCCGCCCCGGCGCATCCCCACCAAGGCCGCCGAAAAGAGGCTTCACGTCATGCAGGCGCTGGACGGCCTGGGAGCGGGCTTCAGCGTCGCCAGCCACGACATGGACATTCGCGGCGCCGGCAATTTGTTGGGGGATGACCAGTCCGGCCACATTCGCGAAGTGGGGTACGAACTGTATCAGCAAATGCTGGAGGAAGCCGTGAACGCGGCGCGATCGGCGGGCGGCGAGGGCGGCGAAGTGGAAGAGGCCTGGTCACCGCAAATTAATGTGGGCACGGCGGTGGTCTTGCCTGACTCCTACGTGCCTGATCTGGATGTGCGCATGGATTTGTATCGGCGGCTTTCGCAGCTGGCCGATCACGACGAAATCGAGGCCTATGCGGCGGAACTGATCGACCGTTTTGGCCCGCTGCCGGACGAAGTGGAAAAACTGCTGGCCATCGTCGCCATCAAATTGGCTCTGATTTCCGCCGGAGTGGAAAAATTGGACTCAGGCCCCAGGGGCGCCACCGTGGCGTTCCGCAACAACATGTTTGCCAACCCCGAAGGCCTGATCGGATTTATTTCGGACCAAAGCGAGGGCGCTTTCTTGCGCCCAGGCCACACCTTGGTGATCAAGCGCGAATGGAGCCGGGAAAAGGACCGCCTGGCCGGATCCCGCCAATTGGCGGAAGAACTGGCACGGCTCGCCAATCAGCCCGGTCAATTCTGAACTGACCAACTGGTCGCGCGAGCAGATCGGTCCTGCGGACCGCTGACTGGCGCGCCAAGTGCAGATCGTGGCACTTCTTCGTGCCACGTGAATCTGAACGTCATAGAAAAAGCGCCACGTGAATCTGATCGGCCCAGAGATGGGCGCTCTCCCTTATCGTTCAGATTCACGTGGCTCTGCCACGATCTGCACTAGGCGGCCTCCGCTTCAAAGTGATCCAATAGCTCGACAAAAACGGCGGGCTCTTGGGCGCCAACGATGGCGAATTTTTCGTCGAACACGAAAGTCGGGACGCCGGAGATGCCCAACCCGCGGGCGGCGGCGTCGGACTGCTTGATCTCTTGGCGGCCTTCGTCGGTTTCCAACAGCGCTTTCATCGCGGCCAAGTCGAGGCCCGCTTCGGCTCCAGCGGCGGCGAGAATTGCCGCGTCACCAATATCCAGTCCTTCGCCGAAGTACTGGCGGAACATGACCTCTGACAACTCTTCCTGGAGCCCGGCGGATCCCGTCAATCCCATCAGCCGGTGGGAATCGATTGTGTTCGGCACCCGGCCCGGACGGTCAAAGTCAAAGTCAATACCGACGGAATGGCCGATCTCCACCAGGGCTTCGGCCATCTGGCCATAGCCACCGGGGCCGAATTTGGCCCGGATATATTCGCCCCGGTCCGCGCCTTCGGAGGCCATGTCGGGGTTGATCTGAAACGGCTGCCATTGGATTGCCGGGGCCAAATTGGGGCGTTGGGACAACGCCGCTTTGAGCCGCCGCTTGCCGACCCAGCACCACGGGCAAATCGTATCCGAGTAAATTTTAACTTTCATGGACCGGATCCTATCGACGGGCTGGGGCCCGAGCCAATCAAGAAAAAATAAAAATAAGAAGTTCCAGCGCGTCGCGCGGATTCACTTGTTTGCAAAGCAGCAAACAAGATTCGCGCTTACATGTTACTCGGTCGCGCGGATTCACTTGTTTGCAAAGCAGCAAACAAAGATTCGCGCTTAACCCATGTCGTCCCGGGCGCGATGGATCAAAGATTCTGGAGTGTCGCCGTCACGGATTTCAGCGGACCCATTGCGGAAACCGACGGAAACCGGTTCGGCCACATCAAGGAGCGCGAATTCGGTATTGGCGATGACGCCGCCGATGCGGTTGAGGGCGGCCTGACCCTCCCATTTCGGAGTCTCCGGCATGATCACGCACAGGCTGCGCCCGTGATACCGGCCCGGAACATCTTCGGCCCGGACCAGGCCGGTGACGATGCCGCCCACTTGGCGCAACAGGTGGTCGCCGGCCGCATATCCGTAATTGGCGTTGACCGCGGCAAGCGCGGCAATTTCGAAATAGCCGAGGGTCAGGTGCTTGCGGCCCGCCTGGGCATCAGCGATTTGATGAGCCAGATGCTCGTGCAGGAATCCGTGGGTGTAAAGACCGGTCAGATCGTCCCGGGTCGGACCGGCGTGGGTTTGGCGATAGGCCGACCGCATGGCCATGCGGTAGCGATCTTGCAGCACCAGCAAATCCGCGTGGGCGCGAATTTGCTCTTTGTCGTCCGGCCACTTGAATACAGCGGTGGCGCCGGCCCGGTACGGCGCATCGGGATCGGACAAATCGCCGTCCACCACCATCACCACCGGCAGATTGTACAGGCGGGAATTGACCCGGATTCCCGAGAACAACTCCAAATAATCGTCCAACTCGAGGCACTGGCCGCAACAATCAGGGCGTCTTGAGGGTCCTCAGTCAGACCCGCGAGGGCCTGATAAGGCTCATCAAAGCGGGTTGTCGCCGACCCCGCGGGCAACACACTGGTGATGTTGCCAAGGAAATCCGAATCGCTGCCGACCAGAACAATCCGGGCGTTGGATGAAGTGATCTCCGGCAGGTTCAACAGCGGCGGCTGGGCAATAAATTTGGCTGTGGTCTCGAAACGCCGATCCAGTTCCTCGCGCATCGTGTTCAAGCGAACCAAAGAATGTACCCGGGCGAACAATTCCAGGTCATTGAAATCGTCGGGCAGAGCATCGACAACCACATCCCGGTTTGTTCGAATTTTTTCCGCCGCCTGGGGATCGCCGCCGATCACCATGACCGGGGCTCTCGGGCCCGGACCCGGCTCGATCCCGTTCGCCGCCGCGCCGATCAGGATGATCACATCCGGGTGCTCACCCTGGGGCGCCGGCGTTGGTTCAAGAATCGACGTTTCCAGAGTGCTGTGATAGCCCCGGGTCGCCAATTTGTCGCCAAGGCCGAGATGCCTACCATCCGGCGCCACCAAAAGCGCGCCCGGGCCACCACCCGATCTGTGTCCTTTGCAGCGGCAGAGATCACTTCAGCCGTCTCTGGTCTCATGGCGCAGCGCTGCCGAACTGGCGATGATCGTCGATGATAATGACCCTAACTCCTTCAAATGCCCAGAATTTTCCAGTCCCATGCAACGTTGAGCCGATGCAAGGCAAGGGACGCAGAAGACTAACGATTTTGGGTTAAAAATTCGTTGGCGCCGGCCGAATGGCACGGGCGGGTTTATTTGTCGCCAGCGATGTTGAACGCGATAACAGTGCGGGCCGCGTCAGAGCCATTTGGCTGATTGTCGTGGAGGATGACGGATGGAAAGATAATCAATGTTCCCTCCGTCACACCCTTGGGCCAATAGTCGATCAGGCCGCCAGCGAAGAAGTTTTGGAACGGCGCAATGAATCGCGTCGGCTGGTGAGCGGTTTCGTCATATTCAACAAACAAGACGGCGGAATACCCCAGGGACCCG
>JAKZSO010000038.1:0-3007 GCA_047517625.1 Alphaproteobacteria bacterium | reverse complement strand
CGCCTGCCAATCGCATGGGAAGAACAGCGCGCCCGGTTCGGGATCGCCTGAGCCAGGGTATCGGTTGCTGCCCGACCGCGGCCCCTCGTTGACCAGGCGCGGGGCGGCATGTTTTCCCGTGTGAATCCGACCCACATTCCGACCGACGCGTGTTCAGCCGTACCACCAAAACCAGCGTAGGAGATTTTTGCGATATCAGCTACCCGTTGGCCGGACCTGACCGGTCTCATCAGGCCACGACGGAAAGGCGCATCGGGCGTAAGCCTCGGAAGTTTCGGGACAAGTTAGAATCCATCCAGAGTCCTGCAAAAACGTTCTATAACAATGACTTAAGTGTGGCGGAGGGGGAGGGATTCGAACCCTCGGTACGGGTTTACCCCGTACAACGGTTTAGCAAACCGCCGCCTTCGACCACTCGGCCACCCCTCCGGTTGGGCGCCGGAGAACGCCAAGCCCTTAGATACCGCGTCCAGGGCGTGGAAAAAAGGGGGCGCGGCAAGGGGCCCCAAACAGGCAAAAGAAAATTGTCGGGAACGAAAAAATTGGCCACCCAAAAAGGGCGGCTGGGTCCGTTACTACTCTGTACTAAACGAAAAGAAAATCAGGCTGCGACCGGAGACATTTCGCGTTCGGCCTTTGCCGGTGCTGGCGCGCGATCGGAAAGCCACCGGCGGGCGACGCGAAGGGCCTCGGCCACTTCGTCCTTGGACATTTGGCTGGCAATATCGCCACGAAGCTGGCGGGCCTCCGGGATACTTGCCGCCGCGGCCAAATTGAACCATTTGTGCGCGATGATGTAATCCAGGGGCACTCCTTTGCCGGTCGAATACAAGATACCAAGATCGTACTGGGATTCTGGGTGACCGGCGTCGGCCCTCCCGTGACATTCTCTGACGAAATCCTCGAGCCGCTGTTTCATGGTCTCTCCCCCACCAGAACAAGGCTAATTCACAGTCAGAGTTTGGCGCGGAGTCGTTAACAACTTGTTTCCAGGATTCTCCAATTCATCAACAATATTTGATTAACGGGAAACCCTGCTTTTGAATTTTGTTAGAGCTTGGCCTTCAGCAAAGCGTTGACCACTCCGGGATTGGCTTTGCCGCCCGTGGCCTTCATCACTTGGCCGACGAAATACCCGAACAAATTTTCTTTACCGGCCTGGTACGCGGCCAGTTGTTCGGGGTTGTCGGCGATCACTTTGTCGATGATGGCTTCGATTTCGCCGGTGTCGGAAATTTGGCGAAGGCCCTTTGCTTCGACGATGTCGGCGGCCTGTTTTCCGGATTCCAGCATCCCCGAAAATACTTCCTTGGCGATGCGGCCGGAAATTGTGCCGTCCAACTTCAACGCTTGCAGCCCCGCCAAGGCGCCATGATCAATGGGCGATTGATCAATGGCAAGCCCTGCGGTGTTGAGCACGCCAAAAAGGTCGGTGATCATGATGTTGGCGCAGTCCTGACCGATTTCCTGGTCCGACTTCCCGGATTTTTCGGCGGTGCTGTGAACCAGGGCCTCAAAAAACTCGCCGTTAGCCCGCTCGGCCACGAGCACCTCCGCGTTGCTTGCGCTGATCCCGTATTCGGCCTCAAAACGCACCTTTTTTTCGTCGGGCAATTCCGGCAGCGAATCCCGGATGTTGTCGACAAACGCCTGGGTGAAAGTGAGCGGCAACAAATCGGGGTCTGGGAAATACCGGTAATCGTGGGCTTCTTCTTTGCTGCGCATCGGCGTCGTCACCCCGGCGCTGGGATCGAACCGCCGGGTTTCCAACGCCACATCCCCACCGCCTTCGATTTCCTTAATCTGGCGGCGGGTTTCATATTCGATCGCCTGGTGGACAAAGCGCACGGAATTAATGTTTTTGATCTCGGCTCTGGTCCCCAGTTCGTCCCCCGGGTGGCGTACGGAGATATTCACGTCACAGCGCATGCTGCCCTGTTCCATGTTGCCGTCACAGGTGCCGAGGTAGCGCAAAATTGTCCGCACCTTGCGCAAATACAGCCCGGCTTCCTCGGCGGACCGCAGGTCGGGTTTGGAAACAATCTCCATCAGCGCCACCCCCGACCGATTCAAATCGACGTATGTCTGGGTCGGGCTCTGGTCGTGCAGGCTTTTGCCCGCATCCTGTTCCAAATGCAGGCGCTCGATGCCAATGGCCCGCACCGTTCCGTCGGGCATGTCCAAATAAATCGTGCCTTCGCCGACGATGGGATCGGAAAACTGCGAAATCTGATACCCCGCCGGCAGGTCGTGATAGAAATAATTCTTGCGGTCGAAAATGGAGCGCTGGTTGATCTTGGCTTTCAGGCCCAGCCCGGTGCGCACGGCCTGCTCGACGCAATATTCGTTGATGACCGGCAACATGCCCGGCATAGCCGCGTCCACCAACGAAACCTGGGTGTTGGGCTCGGCCCCGAACGCCGTCGGCGCGCCCGAAAACAATTTCGACTCCGATGTGACCTGGGCATGGATTTCCAGGCCGATGACCACCTCCCATGGGCCGCTGCTGCCCGCGATTGTCTGTGCCCCGGTCATGAGCTTGCCCCCGTCCACCACGGCGTCGGCCGGGCGGTCAGGGCCGCCGCCGTCTCCAGCACCTGGGCGGCGCGGAACATGGTCTGCTCGTCGAACGGCTTGGCCAAGATCTGCAGCCCCAACGGCAGGCCGTTCGCCGCCAACCCCGCCGGGACCGAAATCCCCGGCAGCCCCGCCAAGCTGGCGGGCACCGTGAAAACATCGTTCAAGTACATTGCAATGCGGTCATCGGATTTTGATCCCGCGACAAAGGCCTCGGACGGCGCCGTGGGGGTCAACAGCACGTCGACATCTTCGAACACCGCCTTGAAGTCCTCGGCAATGCGGGTGCGGACCTTTTGCGCCTTGAGGTAATAGGCGTCGTAGTAGCCAGCCGAAAGCGCGTACGTGCCGATCAAGATTCGGCGCTGGACTTCTTCGCCGAACCCGGACGCCCGGGTGGTTTCGTACAGGTCGGTAATGTCTTGCGCCG
>JAKZSO010000037.1:0-25418 GCA_047517625.1 Alphaproteobacteria bacterium | reverse complement strand
TTCATCGTCACGGTCACGATCGGCCCGTCCTGCTGATAGAGGACGGGTGGTTCACTGGCGGACATCGCCGCTCCTTCCGCAATGAGAAACGTCGAGCGTCTAAGCGCTCAGGGTCACTGTCGGCGCCGGCCCGAGCCGCTTCGCGGCATGCCCCGCCCGCGCCTCCCGGACACGGGACACGACCAAAGGAACCTGAGCGTAGGGCACGGCCTTTCGATGGACCGTGCGCTTGCCGTTCTTTGGTAGGACCGCTAGGACCATCTGCGCCGGGTTGTCTTCGCGGTACCCTTTCGCATTCGCCCATTTCATTATCGCGCTGATATAGAGCCGGATGAGGTGCGCGGTTTCTTGCTTCTCTCCCCACAAGGGCCGAACGACATTTAGAACATCGTCCACGGAAATGTCGGCAACTGGCCGGGGGAGCAGATCGGCGGCATGTTTTTCTAGCGTCATCCGCCAGCGTTTCGCGTTCACCGGACCCTTCCAGACCTTCCCCTTTAGATCCAATACCTCGTCTAACGCCATATTGACCGAGGGGCTAGTAGCGTCGGGCAGGTTGGTACGCGGGTCTTGGCCCTTGCGGGCGGCGCGGCGGTTATCGAGCGCTGTGTCCCGTGCTTCTTGTAACGTGACGACCGGCCATCCCCCGAGCCCGAGGTTGTGCTGGCTACCTTCGTACGTGATGCGTTGGACCCAGCGGCGCGAGCCCTTGTCGGTGACCAGCAGGTTCAGCGTCGGCGTTAGAGCGTCGCAGTAGAACCCGGGTGGAGCCGTGCGGACGAAGGTTTCAGTTAGGCGTTTCGCGGCCCGGCGGCGCGCCGTCTTCACGGCCTACCTCGAATTTTTTACGATTTCTAAGGCAACAACGAAATCGTTTTCCTGCACGGCATCGAGGTCGGGGAGATCGCCGCCGGGCTCGCTCATTAGAGCAGTTGCGTCGGCGAAAGCCGCGTAAGCCTGCGCGCCGTCCTCCGGGATGCCGTACGTATCGGCAAAAACCTCAATCCAATCGGCCAGTCGGTTTCGTACGTTTTCACGGTTCATCGTTTTGTCCCTTTCCATTTTCGCTGATACATATACTAAACTGAACCGAAAACGATAGATATCGCAAAGATACCAGAAAACCCGTAATGTCAGTAAGTAATTGATTTTTAAAGGACAAAAGGTCCATTCGGAACCCTTTAGGTCGGTTGCCAGCCTTTCGACGACAAAGGCGTCAACACGGCCAATGTGACCTCTGGCCGCGACCAGGGGCTGGTGCGCACCGGTGGTGCCTGGGCGGAGATTGAAATCCTGGATGTGACGGTCAACGCCGACAAAGCCGAAGACATATTTTGGTTCATGTTCGAAAAGGCCGAAATTGATGCGCCGGGCGGAGGCTTTATTTTTCAGGCGCCGCTTTTGCGATCCACCCCATTCGAGCTTCCTGAAATTCAGGAAGAAACCTAGAATTCACACCCCCGGCTGGCGGCCCGCGGATTTGAGCGCCAATCTGGCGCTGCTGATGGCTGTGCGACCCTCCACGGAGCTTATTTGATGACGGCTATTGAAGACATTACCGCGCGAGAAATCCTCGATTCACGCGGCAATCCCACCGTTGAGGTGGACGTAACGCTGGACACCGGCGCTTTTGGCCGGGCGGCTGTGCCCTCGGGTGCCTCAACCGGCGCCCACGAAGCCCACGAATTGCGCGATGGCGGCGACCGCTATGGCGGCAAGGGTGTGACCAAGGCGGTGGACGCCGTCAATGGTGAGATTTTCGATGCCATGTCGGGCCTGGATGCCGAAGACCAAGTGTCCCTGGATCAAATCATGATTGATCTAGACGGCACGGAAAATAAATCCCGGCTGGGCGCCAACAGTCTGCTGGGGGTGAGCCTGGCGGTGGCCAAAGCCGCGGCGGAAGAGGCGGGGCTGCCGCTCTACGCCTATTTGGGGGGCGTCAATGCCAAGGTGTTGCCGGTGCCCATGATGAATGTGATCAACGGCGGTGCCCACGCCGACAACGCGCTGGATTTCCAGGAATTCATGATCATGCCGGTGGGGGCCGCCAGCATTGCCGAGGCGGTGCGGGTCGGCGCGGAAATTTTTCATGCGTTGAAAGCCGAACTCACCAAGGGCGGCTTTGGCACCAACGTCGGCGACGAGGGCGGATTTGCCCCGGGGTTCTCCAGCACTGACGAAGGCCTGGCGACGCTCATGGCGGCGATCGGTCAGGCCGGGTTCAAGCCCGGCGGCGACGTCTATATCGGCCTGGATGCCGCCGCCACCGAATTCTATGAAGGGGGAAAATATGAAATGGCCGGGGAGGGCAAGTCGCTGAATTCCGATGGTATGGTCGCCTACTACGCGGACATGATCTCGAACTATCCCATTATTTCTGTCGAAGACGGCCTGGCCGAAGACGATTGGGACGGATGGAAAACGCTGACCGCCGAACTGGGATCCAAAGTCCAATTAGTGGGCGACGATCTATTTGTCACCAACACCGACCGCTTGGTCCAAGGCATCGAGAGCGGCGCGGGCAACGCCATCTTGGTCAAGGTCAATCAGATCGGCACCCTGACCGAAACCCTGGAAGCGGTGGAAACGGCACAACGGGCGGGCTTTGGTTCGGTGATTTCGCACCGATCGGGTGAAACCGAAGACTCGACCATTGCCGATTTGGCGGTTGCCACAAACGCCGGCCAAATCAAAACAGGGTCGCTTAGCCGCTCGGACCGCCTGGCGAAATACAATCAGTTGATCCGCATCGAAGAGCAGTTGGGATCCGCCGCCACATACTTTGGCGATGCGGTTCTGCCCGGCACCTGACGTGACCGAGACGGCCCCCTGGGGCGGAGGCGCGGCTACAGGGGCTCGCACGCTCCGAATAATGTGCTCTGGATCCCTGCGGTCTGGGTGACCTCGGCAAACTGAAAATCATCCGTGCGCACCCGGAACCCGATTCCGGTGGCGGCGAGGGCCATAAATCTAGGGTCGATGTCCTGGGTTTGAATGTCCAGGCGGGTGCAAAACTCCGCTTGGCACCGGGTGTACTCCCCACTGAGAAAATTCAGATAAATGACGCTCTGAGCCGGGCGGCCATGGCACACGCCTTCGCCGCAGTCGGTTTTGGAAACGGCGTAGCAAACCCACAAGTCGCCCTGTTGGCTCAAGGGGTTGACCCAGTGGTCACCCGCGGCAGAGGCGGCCATCATCACGAGCCAAAAAGTCGCCCCAGCGACGGCGGCCATCGCGTGCCAAGCACTTGACGCAGTTATCCAGGATATGATTCGTTCAAAGGCGATGGCAAGCACCCTCAAGCACCGGCGATTTATTCACCGGCCCCGGGCCAAGACCGCGTTGTTCTTGGCGGCGGGCGCCGCGGCACTCGGCTATTTCGCCTTTCATGCCATCAACGGACAGCGCGGATTGATCGCGTGGTACGAAGTGGGTCAACGCATCGAGCAGTTGGAAAACCGCCACGTGCTGAACCACGCGCGTATCGAAAAGCTGGATTTGGCCGTCTCCCTGCTGCGGGTGGAAAGCCTGGATCCGGACATGCTGGACGAACGCGCCCGGCACATTTTGGGTCTGGCTCACCCAAACGAAATCATTATCCTGCACCAATAAACGGCCTCCGCACGCAGCCTGGGCCAAACCACGAATTCTTTAAAATCAACAATACGTTAGGACGCTTGGTTCACACTGTGAATTTCGCGGTATGATGCCCCAGCCAATCAAGGCCGGGCCGGGAGAAGTGTATGGCGCCAGCGGCGCGAAAATCGGCGAAGCCTAAAGCCTCGAACAAGGGCGCGAAGGCAAAGGCCAAAAGCCAACCAGCCCGCCGCGATACCGACACGCTGTTGGCCTACTATCGAGAAATGCTCCTGATCCGCCGGTTCGAGGAACGGGCCGGCCAGTTGTACGGTATGGGCCTGATCGGCGGTTTTTGTCACCTCTACATCGGCCAGGAAGCCGTGGTGGTGGGCATGCAGTCGGCGATCGGCGACCAGGACATGGTGATCACCACCTACCGGGATCACGCCCACATGCTGGCGTGCGGCATGGACCCTAACCGGGTGATGGCGGAACTGACTGGTCGCGCCAATGGTCTGTCCAAAGGCAAGGGCGGCTCCATGCACATGTTTTCCACGGAGAAAAATTTCTACGGCGGCCATGGCATCGTCGGGGCCTCGGTGCCATTGGGGGCGGGCCTGGCCTTCGCCCAGAAATACCGGGACTCCGATGGCGTTGTGTTGGCCTATTTTGGCGATGGCGCCTCCAACCAAGGTCAGGTTGCCGAGACCTTCAACATGGCCCGCCTGTGGTCGTTACCGGTGATTTTCATCATCGAGAACAACCAGTACGCCATGGGCACCTCGGTGGCCCGATCGTCGGCCCAGACAGAGCTTTACCTGCGCGGCGCCAGTTACGGCATTCCCGGCGAACAGGTCGATGGCATGGACGTGCTGGCGGTGAACAAAGCGGGGGCGGCGGCGGTGGCCCATTGCCGTGCCGGCAAGGGCCCGACAATTCTGGAAATGAAAACCTATCGCTATCGCGGCCACTCCATGTCCGACCCCGCCAAGTACCGGACCCGGGAAGAGGTCCAAAAAATACGCGAAGAGCGCGACCCCATCGATCACCTGCGGGCCTTGGTGCTGAAGCGGAAAGGCGTGGATGAACAGGACTTGAAGGCTCTCGATGCCGAGATCAAGGAAATCATCATTGCCGCCGCGGAGTTCGCTCAGGCAAGTCCCGAACCCGACCCGTCCGAGCTGTACACCGACATAACCCAACCAGCGAGCGCATAGGCCATGGCACTGCAAGTTCTCATGCCGGCGTTGTCGCCGACGATGACCGCAGGCAAGGTCGCCAAGTGGCTGAAAGCCGTCGGCGATCCAGTTTCGCCCGGGGATGTCATCGCCGAAATCGAAACCGACAAGGCGACCATGGAAATCGAATCCGTGGATGAAGGGACGCTTGGCCAGATTGTTGTGGCGGAGGGCACCGATGAGGTTCCGGTGAATTCGGTCATCGGCGTGATTTTGGAAGACGGCGAGGGCCAGGAGGCGTTGGCCGGGGTTAGCGCCTCGGAACCCGCCGCCGAACCCATTACACCCGCCGCCGTCCCTCCGGTGGAAATGGAGGCGAGGGCGCCGGCGGCGGCGAAGGCCCCTGAACCAGCCCCAAGTTCTGAACCGACGACGGAAGAATTTCCCCCCGGGACCGAAACGGTGGAACTCACGGTGCGCGAAGCGTTGCGCGATGCCATGGCCGAAGAAATGCGGGCCGACGATTCGGTGTTTTTGCTGGGCGAAGAAGTGGCCGAATACCAGGGCGCCTACAAAGTGTCCCAAGGGCTGCTGGAGGAATTCGGTGCCAAGCGGGTCATCGATACGCCGATCACCGAACATGGCTTTGCCGGCATGGGGGTCGGCGCGGCTTATGCTGGCTTGCGGCCAATCGTCGAATTCATGACTTTTAACTTCGCCATGCAGGCCATCGACCACGTGGTGAATTCGGCGGCCAAGACGCTCTACATGTCCGGCGGCCAAATGAGCGCGCCGATCGTGTTCCGAGGGCCAAACGGGCCAGCGGCACGCGTCGCCGCCCAACATTCCCAATGCTACGCCGCGTGGTACGCCCAGGTGCCGGGCCTGAAGGTGGTGTCTCCTTTTTCCGCCGCCGACGCGAAGGGGTTGCTGAAATCCGCCATCCGCGACCCGAACCCAGTGGTGTTTCTGGAAAACGAGTTGCTGTACGGGCAATCATTCCCGGTCCCCACGGGCCAACATTTGGTGCCCATTGGCAAGGCCCGCATCGCCCGGCCCGGCAACGACCTGACCTTGGTGGCACACTCCATCGCGGTTGGCCATGCGCTGCAGGCGGCAGAGGCCTTGGCGGCGGACGGCATCCACGCCGAGGTGATCGATTTGCGCACCGTGCGGCCCTTGGATGTAGAAACGATCCTTTCGTCGGTTAAGAAAACCAACCGTATTGTCACGGTGGAAGAGGGCTGGCCGGTGTGCGGCATCGGCGCGGAAATCGCCGCGGTGGTGAACGAGTGCGCATTCGACGACCTCGACGCGCCAGTGACCCGGGTGACGGCCAAGGATGTGCCGCTGCCCTACGCCGCGAACCTGGAAAAATTGGCGCTGCCCAACGCGGCGGACGTGACGGCGGCGGCCAAGTCCGTGTGCTACCGCTAGCGCCCACCATGCCGATCCAAGTCACCATGCCCGCCCTTTCGCCAACCATGACCGAAGGCAAACTGGCGCTTTGGCACAAGGCGGAAGGCGACGCGATTTCCCCGGGCGATGTGTTGGCCGAGATTGAAACCGACAAAGCGATTATGGAAGTCGAAGCGGTGGACGCGGGCACGTTGGGAAAAATCCTGGTTCCTGAGGGCACCGAAGAAGTGCCGGTCAATTCGGTTATCGCCATGATTTTGCAAGACGGCGAAGACCAGGAGGCCCTCGACCAGGTGTCTCTGGACCAGGTATCTCTGGACCGAAGT
The DNA here is from genome assembly GCA_047517625.1 of Alphaproteobacteria bacterium. GTDB lineage: Bacteria > Pseudomonadota > Alphaproteobacteria > UBA2966 > CAIVPW01 > JABHVE01. Next base: position 18,913 of record JAKZSO010000037.1, on the reverse strand, counting down.
CCCCCACCGCCTGCCTCGGAGAAAACTGGTGCTGCCACATCTGCGCCGGTGGCGGCTGTCCCTCCTGTCACCGCACCACCGTCCGCGAAACCGGTCGCGGCGCCGTCCGGCGGCCGCATCTTGGCCAGCCCATTGGCCCGGCGTTTGGCCAAAGAGAGCGGCATCGACCTAGCCACTGTTCAGGGCACCGGTCCGGGCGGCAGAATTATCAAACGCGATATAGCGGGCCAGCCAGCGAGCGTTTTAAGGCCGCCGGCGATCGCGGCCTCAGCGCCGGAAGGGGTCATCGAACTTCCCCATTCCGGGGTGCGCAAAATCGTCGCCAAGCGCCTGACCGAGGCGTGGCAAACCATCCCACACATCTTCCTCAACATCGAGTGTGAGCTGGATGCCTTGCTCGAAACCCGCAGCCGGCTTAACCAGCGCGCCGACGGCGCCTACAAGATCAGTGTCAACGATTTCGTGATCCGCGCCGCGGCGTATGCCCTGGGAAAAGTCCCGGCGTTGAACGTTCGCTGGACCGAAACGGCGATGCAGCAACTGCCATCCATCGACATTTCCGTGGCGGTGGCCTTGGAGGGTGGCTTGATCACCCCGATCATCACCTCCGCCAACCAAAAAGGCTTGGCCGACATTTCGCTCGAAATGAAGGACTTGGCGACCCGGGGCCGGGAAGGAAAACTGATGCCCGAGGAATACCAAGGCGGCAGCTTCACGATATCCAATCTGGGCATGTTTGGGATCAAGGATTTCGGCGCCATTATCAACCCGCCCCAGGTGGCGATCATGGCCATCGGTGCCGGGCAAAAACAGCCGTTCGTCAAGGATGGCGCTGTCTCCATCGCCACCATCATGGCCTGCACCTTGTCGTGCGACCACCGGGCGGTGGACGGTGCGGTGGGGGCCGCGTTCTTGAAAGCCTTCAAGGGGTTCATCGAAGAACCCCTGACCATGATGCTGTAGCCCATGGCGGATCGGTTCGACCTAATTGTCGTCGGTGGTGGCCCCGGGGGCTATGTGGCGGCGATCCGGGCGGCCCAGTTGGGCATGGACGTCGGTTTGGTGGAGTCCGAGCACCTGGGCGGTATCTGCTTGAACTGGGGATGCATTCCCACCAAAGCGCTGTTGCGCGCCGCCGAAATTCACCATCTGATGCACCGGCTGGACGAATTCGGCCTGGCTGTCGACAACATCCGATTCGACCTCGGCAAAGTGGTCAGGCGCAGCCGCAAAGTGGCCAAGCAATTGTCGGACGGCGTCGGCTATCTGTTGAAGAAAAACAAAGTCACCGTGATCGACGGCCGCGCCCGCATTTCGGCTCCTGCGACCATTGCCGTTGAAATGGATGGCAAACCGGCGGGGGAGTTCTCCGCCCCCCATATCATTTTGGCCACTGGCGCCCGGGCTCGGACCCTGCCGGCCTTTGAGGCCGGCGGCGATTTCGTATGGACCTACCGCGAGGCCATGATCCCGGAAAAAATGCCGAAATCGCTTTTGATCGCGGGCTCCGGCGCCATCGGTATCGAGTTCGCCAGCTTCTACGCCCAGATGGGGGCCGAGGTCACGGTGGTGGAACTGCTGGATCAGATTTTGCCGGTGGAAGATGCGGAAATTTCCGCCAAAGCCGCCAAAGCTTTCACCGCCCAGGGGATCAAGCTGCTCACCGGGGCCGAAGTCAGCCGGGTCAAGAAATCCAAATCGAAATTGACCGCCACGGTGGTAACCAAGGACGGCGGCAAGGAACTTACCGTCGATCGCATGATCTCCGCCGTCGGCATCACCGGCAACGTCGAAAACCTGGGCGCCGAGGACGCGGGGGTGACCATCGACCGCGGTCACATTACCATCGACCAGTGGGGTGCGACCGGCGCAGCCGGGCTCTATGCCATCGGCGACGTGGCGGGGCCGCCCTGGCTTGCCCACAAGGCCAGCCACGAAGGCGTGGTGGTTGTCGAACGCATCCACGGGCTTGAAGGCACGCACCCGCTGGATCCCACCGCCATTCCGGGATGCACCTATTCCACGCCGCAGATCGCCAGCTTCGGCATGACCGAGGCGGCGGCGAAGGCGGCGGGGCACGCCTTGGACATCGGCCGGTTCCCCTATGTGGGGAATGGTAAGGCCATCGCTTTGGGCGAGCCCGACGGGCTGATCAAAACCATCTTTGACAAAAAAACCGGCGAGCTGTTGGGTGCCCACATGGTCGGCGCCGAGGTTACCGAATTGATCCAGGGGTATGTGGTGGCGAAGACCCACGAAACCACCCGGCAAGCCCTGGCCCAGACCATCTTCGCCCATCCGACCTTGTCCGAGGCCATGCACGAATCGGTGCTTGACGCATTGGGTCAGGCGCTCCACATCTGAGTAGGAGCATGAGTTGATGACGATTACCGCCGAAAGGCCCAGGCCAAAACCAAGCTGGATTCGGGTGAAGGCGCCCGGTTCACCGGAATATTCTGAAACCGCCAAGCTGATGCGGGCCCACAGCCTGAACACGGTGTGCGAGGAAGCGGCGTGCCCGAACATCGGCGAATGCTGGGCCCACGGCCACGCGACGGTGATGATTTTGGGCGACATCTGCACCCGGGCTTGCGGTTTTTGCAATGTCGCCACCGGCAGGCCGCGCCCGGTCGACCCGTTCGAGCCGGAAAATCTGGCGCTGGCGGTGGGCAAACTTGGGCTCAAGCACGTGGTCATCACCTCGGTGGATCGGGACGATTTGGCCGACGGCGGCGCCGGTCAGTTCGTTGCTTGCATTGGCAGCCTAAGAGCGCACGCGCCGGACACCACGATAGAAATTCTGACGCCGGATTTTCTCCACAAAGACAATGCTTTGGAGTCCGTTGTTGATGCGAAACCGGATGTCTTCAATCACAACGTTGAAACCGTGCCGAGGCTGTACGCCAGCGTTCGCAAGGGCGCGCGTTATGAACAATCCATCGGGCTCTTGCGGCGAGCGAAAGAACGCGACGCCAGCCTATTCACAAAGTCAGGACTGATGGTGGGCTTGGGGGAGACAATCCCCGAGGTTTACAGAGTCATGGATGACCTGCGCGAGGCGGACGTGGATTTCATCACCATCGGCCAATACCTGCAGCCCACAAGAAAACATCTGGAGGTAGTGGACTTCATCACGCCGGCGGCGTTTGAAGACTTAGCCCGGGTGGCCGCCGACAAGGGGTTTTTGCAAGTTTCCGCCACGCCGCTGACCCGGTCGTCCTATCACGCCGGTGAAGATTTTCAGCAATTGGTCGCGGCCCGGGCGGCCCGTATTTCCTGATGCCGGCGCACTCGGAAAAACGGTTTCTGCCCCACACGCCGGAGCATCTGTTCGATCTGGTGGCGGACATCGACAAATATTCGGAATTCTTGCCCTGGTGCGTCGATTCCCAGGTGCTGTCCCAAGAGGGCGCCACGCTCACCGCTGATTTGGTGATCGGCTTCAAGATGTTCCGGGAAAAAATTACTTCCCTTGTGACTTTGGACCGGCCGAGCGCCATTGAAGTCAGGTACAAGGATGGCCCGCTGCGAAACTTGACGAACCTGTGGCGGTTTTTGCCCGGCGACGATGGCGGCTGCGTGGTGGATTTTCAGGTGGAATTCACCTTTCGCAGCGCCATGATGGAAATGCTGATTGGCGCCGTGTTTACCCAGGCCGCCCACCGCATGGTTGCCTCCTTCGAGGCCCGGGCGGACGAAATATATGGCGCTGCGGAGACGCCGGAGCCCAGAGACGATCAACTGGCGCCGGACCACATCACCAAGTAAATCCACATGAAGCTGATGCCGTTGTTGACCCCGTGGAACACCATGGACGGTTTCAACGAGCCGGTGTGCTCGTACAAATAGGCCAGCGCCAAGCCGATCAGAAAAATCTGCAGCCCCGCTGGGCTTCCCAACACCAGGTGCACCGCCGAGAAGACCAGCGCGCTGCCCACCAGCCCGGCGTACAAGCCCCAGCTGTCGCGCAGCCATCGATAGAGCACGCCGCGAAACAAGAACTCCTCGGCGATGGGCACGATCGCCGCGCCGAGAACCATCGTGCTTACAAATCCGAGCACCGTATTCGGGGTCAAGTTCGTTGGCGCAGGAATGATGTCGACCCCGGTGGAACCGGTGATCCGGCCGACGATCAGGGCTATTGAAATGAGCACGCCGTACATCACAACGGCCCCCGCGCCTGCCAAAATAAGCCACCCGGTTGACGCCAGAGCCCAGCCCAATTCAGCCCAGGAAAATTTGCGCGCTTTGATCAAGACCAAGTACAAGGCGCCCATCGCGCCGACCGCTTCAATGAAAAACAAAAGCGGCCCAGTGAGAACCAAGCTCTCCCCGACGCCCGCAACCAGCATCACGGAATAGATTAAGTTCAACGCCACGAACGTGGCAATCGTCAGGCCGAAAACCGCGAGGGAAAGGACGATGACATCCTTGCCATCCAGCGTGGGCCGTATGGCCGAAGCGAATGAGGGGGACTTGTCGTCGGTCAAGGAGTGATCTCGGCCAAGGTTTGCTGCACGATTTGCAGGGCGTTTGCCACGGTTTGCATCCGCACTCGCGACCGGCCGACATCGCCGAAATCGAATTTCTTGGATGTCGGCGGTCTGCCCGTTATTGCCGTTGCGACGTGGACCCTACCCACTGGTTTTTCCGGGCTGCCGCCGCCCGGCCCGGCGATCCCGGTGACCGCGACTGCCAGATCGGCCCGGGCTGCGGTTAGCGCCCCCGCCGACATTGCCTCGGCCACTTCGGCGCTGACGACTCCGAATTCGGCGATTATGCCTTCCGGCACCCCAAGCAACTCCGTCTTGGCGGCGTTTTCGTACGTGATGAAACCGCGTCCGAAAATATCGGATGCGCCACTGACCTCGGTGATTAGCGCCGCCAACAATCCGCCGGTGCAGGACTCGGCCACGGTTAAGGTCAGGCCTTTTTTCCGGCAATCGGCCACCACCTTTTCCGCTCGCTTGATTTCCCGGGCAGGAAACATCACGGTGCGCCCACGCCCAGCCCCGCAAGAAATGCCATGATCACCAGAGCATAGGCCCCGGCAAAGACGTCGTCCGCCATGACACCCAATGCGCCGGGAAGTTGCCGGTCGGCCCAATTCACGGGCCACGGTTTGACGATGTCGAACCCCCTGAACAAAATGAAAGCTAGCGCGTAAAGTGACAAGCTGGGCGGCACCAACGCCACCGCAATCCACATGCCGACGACTTCGTCGACGACAATCTCGCCCGGGTCTTTTTGGCCCAAGTTTTTGGCCAGCACCGCCGCCGCCCACAGGCCCGCGACAAAAACCAACCCGGCGGCCGCGAACATGCCCGCGGCACCCCAGGCGGAATGAATCACCCAGGCAAAGGGCAGGGCGGCGGCCGATCCCCAGGTTCCGGGCATCAATGGCAAACGCCCGGCTCCGCCCCAGGTGGCGATCAACGCCGCCGGATGATTGAGCGGCAGTTTGTGTTCGCCGGTCATCGCCGGAGCATGACCGTTGCAGTCGCCTGGGCGGCGATGCCTTCGCCCCGGCCGGTGAAGCCCAAGCCTTCGGTGGTGGTGGCTTTGATGTTGATGCGACCGCCGTCGACGTCCAGCAATTCCCCCAATCGGGCGGCCATTGCGCCACGGTGGGGACCGATTTTCGGCGCTTCGCAAATGATCGTCAGGTCCAGGTGGGTGACCAAGCCGCCGTTGTTTTGGATTTGCTCCAGGGCGAATTGGACAAAGGTTGCCGAATCCGCTCCGGCCCAGCGGGCGTCGCCGGGGGGAAAATGAACGCCGATATCGCCGCCGGCCACGGTTGCCAATAATGCGTCGGTCACGGCGTGCAGCGCCACATCGGCGTCAGAATGCCCGGCCAGACCGTGGGAGTGGGGAATTTCGATACCGCACAAGCGCACGCCGTCGCCCGGGCCGAACCGATGCACATCGAACCCGGAACCCACCCGCATGTCGCCGCGACCGGCAAGGGCGCGCCCGGCCCGCGCGAGATCGTCCGCGGTGGTGATTTTCAGATTGTCTTCGTGGTCTTCCACTAGCGCCACAACTAGTCCCGCGTGTTCGGCCACGGCGGCGTCATCCGTGAGCGCCAAGCCTTTGGCGCCACGGTGGGCGCCGAGAATGTCGGCAAACCGAAATCCCTGGGGGGTTAACGCCCGCCACAGGTTATCACGGGCAACCGTTTGGGAAATGATGGCGGCGTTTTTTGCCTCGCGCTTTAGCGTGTCTCGAACGGGCACCGCGGCGATCGCTCCGGGCGTTGCATCCAGGGCCGCAATCGTGCGCTCGATTATCTCGGCACTAACCAGGGGCCTGGCGCCGTCATGGATCAAGACCTTGGTGGGGTTGAACTCCGTCAGGCTTGCCAGGCCCAGGCGCACCGAATCTTGGCGGGTGGCACCGCCGGAGACTGGCCCCAATAATTCAAGGCCCTGGGCGCTCTCCCGGTAGAGAGATTTATCGTCCGGATGAATGACGGCGCGCACCTTGTCCACCGCTGGATGTCCGGCGAAGGCCGCCATGGAGCGGGCAAGCACGGTCCGGCCCGCCAGGTCCTGGTATTGCTTTGGTCGTTCCCCGCCCACGCGGGTTCCGCGCCCGGCGGCAACGATCAGCGCGATGGTGGTCATGATCGATGTGACCCCAGCGAGCGGGCAGAATTCTGCGCGTGCTCAGGCATTACCAACAACCTACCCCAGGAGTTGCCAGGGAGTAGCGGATTTGTGAGCCAGGAGTAGCGGATTTGTGAGAGCAAACAATAGCGCATTTAGGGAAAATTTCGCGACCCAGCGGAAACCTGCCTGTTGATTCGGCATTTTTCGTCGCACTTCGGTGCAAACCCCCTTAATCTTGCCCAAGATTTGAGCAATTTGGGGCCCCTGATGTCTTTAACGATCGATCCAAACACCGTGTTGGCGGCCTTGCCGGATCCCATCCTTGTTCTTGGCAAAGACGACGAGATTGCGTGGGTGAACCTGGCGGCCGAAAGTTTTTTTGGCGTCGGGGCGGCAACCCTGCGCGCCGGGCCTCTTGCCCAATTGGTGACCCAGGACAGCCCGCTGATCGCGCTGGTGGCTCAGGTTCGATCCCAAGACACCGGCCGTTCCGACCATGGGGTTGAATTGGCCGGGCCCAGGATCGGCTCCCACCGAGTCGATATCCGGGTGCTGCCCATGGACGACACCCCGGGCCAGATTCTGGTTTGCATCCAGCGCCGCATGATCGCCGAGTCGATGGACCGCCAACTGGCGCACCAAAGCGCCGCTCGCTCGGTGGTCGGTATGGCCAGTTTGCTGGCCCACGAAGTCAAAAATCCGTTATCCGGAATTAGAGGCGCGGCTCAACTGCTGGAGCAGAACGCCGATGCTGGCGACGCACAATTGACCCGCCTGATCTGCGACGAAACCGATCGCATCTGTGCTCTAATCGATGACCTGGACAAATTCGGCGATGAACGGACGGCGCCGCCCCAGCCGGTCAACATTCATGAAGTGCTAGATCACGTGAAAGGCCTGGCTTCGAGCGGATTTGCCCGGGACATGCGGTTTTTTTCCCATTTCGATCCGTCGTTGCCCCAGGCGGCGGCCGACCGCAACGCCTTGATTCAGGTGTTCTTGAATTTGATCAAGAATGCAGCCGAAGCCGCGCCCGCTCACGGCGGCGAAATTATTCTGGCCACCGCCTATCGCCACGCGGTGCGGGTGAGAATTCCGGGGACGGACCGGACCCTGAACCTGCCGCTGCAAGTGACGGTCACCGACAACGGCTCGGGAATTCCGGAAGAATTGGAAGAGCATTTGTTCGACGCGTTTGTCACCACCAAACCCCAGGGCAGCGGCTTGGGACTTGCGCTGGTGGCCAAACTGGTGCGCGATCATGGCGGCGTCGTGGAGTTCGTGTCCGAGCCCAGGCGAACGATCTTCACCGTGCGCCTGCCTGTGTTCCAAAAAACCACCGCAATCCGGAGTGCCGCCAATGGTTGATGCAAGCACAACCCAGGGCGCTACCATTCTGGTGGCCGATGACGACAAGGCCATTCGCACGGTGGTGACCCAAGCTCTGGGCCGGGCCGGGTACGAAGTCAAGGCAACGTCGAACGCCGCGACCTTGTGGACCTGGGTGTCCGAAGGCGAGGGCGATTTGGTGGTCACCGACGTGGTGATGCCCGACGGCGACGGGTTGGAGTTGTTGCCACGGATTCGCCAAATCCGGCCGGAGCTCCCGGTGGTCGTGATGAGCGCCCGCAACACCTTGCTGACCGCCGTCACCGCGACCCAAAGGGGCGCCTTCGATTATTTACCAAAACCGTTTGATATCAATGCATTAACGGCCGTTGTTGACTTGGCGCTTCGGTCCCTGGATGGGCCGGGTGCCGCCTTGGGTGGGGGACCCGAGGAAGATGAGGCAATGCCCATCGTCGGGCGGTCCGCGCCCATGCAGGAAATCTACCGGCTGGTGGCCCGCCTGACCGATACCGACCTTACGGTTCTGATTTCGGGGGAGTCGGGCACCGGTAAGGAGCTGGTTGCGAAGGCTTTGCATGAATTTGGCCGCCGTCGGACGGGGCCGTTCGTGGCCTTGAATATGGCGGCTGTGCCAAGAGAATTGATCGAGGCAGAGCTGTTCGGGCACGAAAAAGGCGCCTTTACCGGCGCCGCCCAAAAGGGTGTCGGCCGTTTCCAACAAGCCCAGGGTGGGACCCTGTTCCTGGACGAAATCGGCGACATGCCTGTGGATGCTCAGACCCGGTTGCTGCGGGTTCTTCAGCAGGGAGAGTACACGACCGTTGGCGGGCGCACCCCGATCAAGACAGATGTGCGCATCGTCGCCGCCACCAACCGCAATCTTCGACAGTTAGTGCGTCAGGGGTTGTTCCGCGAGGATTTGTTCTACAGGCTGAACGTTGTCCCGATCCGGATGCCGCCCTTGCGGGAGCGGGCCGAGGATATTCCGGCGTTAGTGCGGCATTTCCTTGTAAACGCGGAACACGAGGGCATGCAGGCCAAGGTCCTGGATGCCGGCGCCCTGGACGAGCTGAAAGCCCACCCCTGGCCTGGAAATGTGCGCGAACTTGAAAACCTCATTCGCCGGCTGGCGGCGCTTCATGCGGGGGACGTGATCCGAAAGGACACAGTGCGGGCCGATCTTGCCGCTTCGCCGCCGCCGACCGCCGTCGGCGATGGCTCCCAATCCCTGGGATCGGCGGTGGAGGTTAGCCTGGCCCGGTATTTCGCCGCCCATCCGGACAGCTTGCCACCCTCGGGCCTGTACGACCGGGTCATGGCCGAGGTCGAGCGACCGCTTATTTCCCTGTGTCTGACGGCCACCCGCGGCAATCAGATCCGAGCCGCCGAACTGCTCGGGCTCAACCGCAACACCTTGCGCAAGAAGATTCGCGAGCTTGAAATCCCGGTGGTGCGCAAAAGTTCTGACGCAGCCGACTGAGCGATCGCCCCTTAGCAACTGTTGCATTGTTGCAACATTGTTGTATACTTGCGGCGCATAGAATTTGTAAAAAATGGGCGGTTTTAGCGGCCAAGCGGAGCGCGTCTGCAAAGGCCCGGCGAACCATGGCAAACGAAGCACACTTTGAAACCCCACCGCGATCGCGAATCGTGCGGTGGGTGCGGGGGCTGGAACTCGGCCGGAATTTGCCGGTGGCGCTGGCTGTCGCCGCATTTTTCTCGGGCGTTGCGACTTACGCCGCGCTGACCGGCTCGTCGCCGTTTGGCCCGGACCCGCAAACGGTCCAGACCCTGTTGCTGGTCGATCTGGTTTTGGTGCTGTTGCTTGGCGTCGTTGTGTCCAACCGTCTCGTGCGCTTGTGGATCGAACGACGGCGAGAGTTGGCCGGGGCCCGGTTGCACACCCGTATTGTCGGGCTGTTCAGCCTTGTGGCCGTGGCGCCGGCGATCATCGTCGCGGTATTTTCCGCTCTATTCTTCAATTTCGGTGTGGAATCGTGGTTCAGCGAGCGGGTTCGGACCGCCCTGGATGATTCCCTGGCGGTGGCCGACGCCTATTTGGTCGAGCATCGCAACCAAGTCCGCGGGGTTGTGCTGTCCATGGCCGGCGAGCTGAATCGCCAGGCGGGCGAAATCCGCAACGACCCGGTGCGCTTGCGCCAAATGTTGTCCACCGAGGCGGCGATCCACAATATCCCCGAGGCCATCGTGTTCCAGCGGGACGGCACGATTTTGGCCCGGGCCGGTCTTACGTTTTCCATGGAATTCGATTTGGTCCGTGACGTTCCCGCCAGCCTGGACCGCGCGGCCCAGGGCGAGGTGGTTGTTCTGGCCGACGACGCGGACGAGCGGGTGCGCGCTTTGATCCGATTGGACCGCTGGGTGGATACCTACCTTTACGTAGGTCGCTTGGTGGACGCCAAAGTTCTGGTCCACGCCGCCCAAACGCGCAGCGCCGTCGCCGAATATCAGCGCTTGGAGGGTCAGCGGACGGATATTCAGAATACCTTTGTCCTGATTTACATCGTTGTGGCCCTGCTGATGTTGCTGGCCGCGGTTTGGGTCGCGCTGGTTTTTGCCTCGCGCCTGATCAACCCGGTCAGCACTTTGATTCGCGCGGCTGAAACCGTCAGGGGCGGCGACCTCGGCGCCCGGGTGCCGGAAGGCCCGGCCGACGACGAACTTGCCTCGCTCGGCCGCGCCTTTAACCGCATGACCAGTCAGCTTGAAAGCCAGCAATCCGAACTGATGGAAGCCAACCAGCAACTCAACACCCGGCGGCGGTTCACCGAAGCGGTGTTGTCGGGGGTTTCGTCCGGCGTGATTGGCTTGGATACCGACGGCAACATCAATCTGCCCAATCGTTCCGCCGTCGAATTGCTGAAGGTCAGCGCCGAGTCATTGGTGGGCAAACCTTTCTCCATCGCGGTGCCGGAAATGGCGCCCCTGCTGGCCGAAGCCCGGGATCGTCCGGGGCGAAAAGCCCAGGCCCAAATCAACATGGTGCGGGGCGCTCGGCCCCACGTGTTGATGGTGCGAATCACGGCGGATCGCAAAGATGATGCGATTACCGGGTTTGTGGTGACCTTTGACGATGTCACCGAGTTGGTTGCCGCTCAGCGCAGTGCCGCCTGGGCCGACATTGCCCGGCGCATCGCCCATGAAATCAAGAATCCGCTGACCCCGATCCAATTGTCGGCGGAACGGCTCAAACGCAAGTACATGCACGAGATCGGCACCGACCCCGAGGTGTTCCGCCAATGCACGGAGACCATCATTCGTCAGGTTTCTGATATTGGCCGGATGATTGACGAATTTTCGTCCTTTGCGCGGATGCCCGCGCCGGTGTTCCATGACGAGGATCTGGTTGAGGTCGCGCGCCAAGGATTGTTCCTGCAGCAGGTCGCCCATCCTGGGATTACTTACCAGACCGATTTCCCGGGCGAGCCGGTGAACGTCTATTGCGATTCCCGCCAGGTGGCCCAGGTGCTCACTAATCTGTTGCTCAATGCCGCCGAAGCAATTTCCGGGCGGGACAAACCGGAAGACGGCGGCGAGCTTGCCGAAGGCGAAATCATACTGCGGGTCTTGGCGGGCGCCGACGAGGCGACGCTGGAGGTTTTGGATAACGGCCGCGGGTTGCCGGAAGAAGACCGCGATCGTTTGACAGAGCCTTACGTTTCGACCCGCCTCAAGGGCACCGGACTTGGCTTGGCGATCGTCGCCAAAGTCATGGAAGATCACAAGGGCACCCTCTCGATCGAAGACCGGGCGGGGGCCGGTGCAAGCGTGCGATTGGTATTTCCGCGTGGCGACGGGGCTGAACCGGACCGTCAGCCGGACAGTTCCGAGCCGGCGGCGCCGGTAGACTTGCAAGCCTATGGCACATGATATCCTGATCGTCGATGACGAGGCGGACATCTGCGATTTGGTGTCCGGGATCCTCGGGGACGAAGGCTATGAAACCCGCGTCGCCGACACCAGCGGCGCGGCGATTGATGCAATTCGATCGCGGTTTCCGGCGCTGCTGATTTTGGACATCTGGCTCCAGGGCAGCGACATCGACGGATTAGCTTTTTTGGATCGGGTTTTGGCGGATGACCCCGATTTACCGGTTATCATGATCAGCGGCCATGGCAACATTGAAACCGCGGTCGCCGCGATCAAAGCCGGGGCCTACGATTTCATCGAAAAACCCTTTAAGGCCGACCGCCTGCTGACAATGATTCAGCGGGCAATCGAATCGTCTAAATTGCGCCGGGAAAACCGTGAACTGCGATTGCGGGGCAGCCCTGAAACGGAGCTGATCGGATCGTCGCCGGCGATCAACGCCCTGCGGGCGGCGGTGGAAAAGGTGGCGCCAACGGGCTCCCGGGTGCTGATCAGCGGGGCGCCGGGTTCAGGCAAAGAAGTCGTGGCGCGGATGCTCCACGCGATGTCGCGTCAGTCCGAGGGTCCCCTGGTTGTGATCAACGCCGCGGCCATGGCGCCGGACCGAATGGAAATCGAATTATTCGGCACCGAAGAAGGCGCTGCAGGCACCGCCGATGGCCGCAAACTCGGCACGTTCGAACAGGCCCACGGTGGCACCCTTTTTCTGGATAACGTCGGGGAAATGCCGCTGGAAACCCAGGCGAAAATTCTTCGGGTTCTTCAGGACCAGAATTTCGAGAGGGTAGGGGGATCGACCAAAATTCAGGTCGATGTGCGAGTTGTCAGCGCGTCGTCCCGGGACCTTACCGAAGAAATTGCAAAGGGCCAGTTTCGTGAGGATCTGTATCATCGCCTGAATGTGGTGCCGGTGCGGGTGCCGGCGCTGCGAGAACGGCGCGAAGATATTCCCCAGTTGGCGCACTATTTCAGCCGCCGCACCGCGGAAGCTACCGGCCTGCCGCCGCGCAGAATCGATGAAGATGCTCTGGCGGTGTTGCAGGCCTATGACTGGCCAGGAAATGTGCGCGAGTTGCGCAACCTGATTGAGCGCATCATGATTTTAGCGCCCGGCGATGCCGAAGGAATTAGAGCGTCGATGCTGCCGTCGGAACTTGGCGCCGGCACCATCGCTTCGGTGCGGCCAGCCGGGGCCGAAGACATCATGGCCTTGGCTCTGCGCGAAGCCCGGGAGGTGTTCGAGCGCGAATATCTGACCGCCCAAATCACCCGGTTTGGCGGCAACGTTTCGCGCACCGCGTCGTTTGTCGGCATGGAGCGGTCGGCGCTTCACAGGAAGTTAAAAGCCCTGGGCGTGAACAACGACCGCGGCAACGGGCTAATTTCCTGAAAGCACATCCATGAAAGTCATTGTCTGCGGTGCGGGCCAGGTCGGCTTTAACATCGCTAAACAGCTGGCGGCGGAACAAAACGATGTGACCGTGATCGACCAGTCGCCGGATTTGGTCAAGCGGGTCAACGAACAGTTGGACGTGAAATCGATCCTCGGCCATGCCTCGCGCCCAAACATTCTTAGTCAGGCCGGGGCCAACGAAGCCGACATGATCCTCGCCGTTACTCCAATCGACGAAATCAACATGATGGTGTGCCAGGTGGCGCACTCGCTGTTCGCCGTGCCCACGCGAATCGCCCGGGTGCGATCCCAGGAATATTTGCGCCCCGAATGGAGCAATTTGTTTTCCCGGGATCACATGCCCATCGATGTGATTATCTCGCCGGAAGTGGAAATCGCCCGGGCTGTGACCCGCCGTCTGCGGGCGCCCGGCGCCATCAACATGATCCCGTTCGCCAACGAATCAGTTCGCGTGGTTGGGCTTCTGATTGACGAAGGCTGTCCCGTGATCGATACGCCTTTGCGCCAACTTACCGAGCTGTTCCCCGGCCTGCAAATCCGGGTCATGGGCATTATCCGCGACGAAAAAATACGTGTGCCCCACGGCGACGAAGAGATCAGCGTCGGTGACGAAGTTTACTTCGCCGTGGAAACCGGACATATGGACCGGGCGATGGCGGCTTTTGGCCACGAGGAAAAGGAGGCCCACAGAGTCATCATTTTGGGCGGCGGCAGTATCGGAGTATTTCTGGCCGAGCAAATTGAACGCGATCACCCCGGGGTGTCTTTAAAAATTATCGAATCCGACGAACACCGGGCCCTTGTGCTGGCGGATCATGTCAGCAAGTCGGTGGTCCTGCACGGCAACGCTTTGGACAGCGGAATTTTGGAGGAAGCCAACGTCAAGATCGCCGAAACGGTTGTCGCGGTTACCGACGACGATGAGGTGAATATCTTGGCCTCGTTGTTGGCGAAGCAGCAGGGCTGCCGCCGGGCCATTACGCTGATCAACGATCCGGCCTATGGCCCCTTGATCACCTCGTTGGGCATCGACGTCGTCGTGGACCCGCGGGCGATTACCGTCTCCAGCATCCTTCAATATGTGCGTCAAGGCCGCATCCGCAGCGTTCACAGTTTGCGGGATGGCATGGCGGAGCTGATCGAGGGCGATGCCTTGGAGACTTCGTCGCTGGTCGGGGCGCCGCTGCGCGAGGTCAAAATCCCGGAAGGCATTGTCGTCGGCGCCATTGTCCGCGACGAGGAGGTGATTATTCCCCGGGGCTCGACGGTAATCGAGGCCGACGACCGGGTGATCCTGTTTTCATCGGCCAAAGCCATCAAGAGCGCGGAGAAAATGTTCTCGGTGCGCCTGGAGTTCTTTTGATCGACGCCAAAGGGCTCTAGCCGGACATGTCGTTCGCCAGCGCATTTTCGATTTTGGGCTGGAGCCTTGCCATTCTTGGCGCCGCTATGTTGGGGCCAGCGGCTGTCGGTTTTGGCATGGGCGAGCAAGCCTCTGCCTTGATCTTCCTGCTGTCCGCCGGCCCCACTATTTTCGTTGGCGGCGGATTGGTGATTGCCACCAGGGGGCCGCGCTCCCATTCAGCCCGGCGTGAAAGTTTTGTCGCCGTGGCCTTGATCGCCATTGTACTGCCGGTTTTTGCCGCGATCCCTTTGGCGGCGGCAAACGCGGCCGGTGGTGCCTTGAACGCCTATTTCGAAGCGGTGTCCGGCCTCACCACCACCGGGGCTACGATTCTAGACGGATTGGACTCCGTTGACCGATCGATCCTCCTTTGGCGATCCCTGCTGCAATGGTTGGGGGGCATCGGCGCCGTGGTCTTGGTCATCGTGCATTTCGCCCACCGTGGAGTTGGCGGCATGCAGCTTTTCGCGAGCCCCGTGGCTCAAGGGGAACAGGACCCGTTGGGGCAACGCTTCCGCCACGCCGGCGTGTCGCTGGCTGGTGTTTACGCGGTCCTGACTGGGGTTTGCGTTTTTGGCCTGTGGCTGACCGGAGTCCCGTTCTTCGACGGATTGGTTCTGGGGCTTTCCACGCTTTCCACCGGCGGGTTTTCCCCTTATGACGCGTCACTGGGGTCCTTGTCCAGTCGTGCCACCGAGGCGGTCCTCGTGTTTTTTATGATCCTGGGCGGGGCGAATTTGGCGCTCCACTGTCTGGCAATTCGGGGCAAGGGCTTTGGTGTCTATTGGCGTGACCCAGAATTCCCGGTGATGCTGGGGATCGCCGGGGTCGGTGCGGTTGCACTTGGCTTGGCAATCGTGGTGGCCGCTGGCGCGGCGGTCCTCGACGCTGGATGGCTTGGGGTGTTTCACGCCGTCTCGGCCCTGACCACCACTGGATTCGTGACTGGCGAGGCCCAACAATTCGCATGGCCGGTGTTCGCGCCAATCGTTTTGCTGGTGCTGATGTTGATTGGCGGGTCCACCGGGTCCGCAGCGGGGGGTGTGAAAATCATGCGGGCGATTTTGCTCGTTGGATTGGTGCGTCGTGAATTCGATCGCCTAGCCCATCCACATGGCGTGGTGCGGATACGGTATCGCGGGATCACCGCCGACGAAGAAGCCCTGCGGGGGGTGTGGGCGGTATTCATTGGCATGGTTTTCACCTTTGGGGCGCTGACCGTCGCGGTGGCGCTCTCCGGCGTGGATTTTAGCCAATCTGCTTTCCTCGCGGCGGCGGCGTTGACCAACACCGCTCCCATGATAAGCACTTTGATGGACCAGGGAGCCAGCGTCGCGGCGCTGAGTGCGGGGGCCAAAGCCGCCCTGGCTGCCGGCATGATTTTGGGACGCCTTGAATTTCTAAGTGTTTTGGTCCTCCTTAGCCCGCTGTTCTGGCGGCGCTAACCACCAACGGGCGTTACGGAAATTATGTGAGTGCAGATCGCGCCCAGTGAACTAAACAGCGCTCCAGTGGATCAGGGCGCGTGAATCTGAACGGAGAAATAGAATGTCACGGATCGCCTACGTGAATGGTCAATACGTGCCCCACAATGTGGCCGGAGTTCACATCGAAGACCGGGGTTATCAGTTCGCCGACGGGGTGTACGAAGTCATCGCGGTGCGGGGCGGGGAACTGGTGGACCTGGAGCCCCATTTTGATCGTCTTGACCGCTCCCTAGACGCCTTGCAAATTGCCCAACCCATGGTCCGGGGCGCCCTGGCCGTGGTGGTGCGGCAAACCGTTCGCCGTAATCTGGTGCGGGACGGCATCGTCTATATGCAGGTCACCCGCGGCGTCGCGCCACGTGCCCATCCGTTCCCCGCGAATGACACGCCGCCAGCGTTGGTCGTCACCGCCAAAACAATGGCCCCACCGTCGGCGGACATCATCGAAAACGGTGCCAGAGTTATCACCATGCCGGACATTCGTTGGGGCCGCTGCGACATCAAATCTATTTCACTGCTGCCCAACATTTTGGCGAAACAGGGCGCGGTGGAGACCGGAGCTTACGAGGCCTGGCTGGTGGACGAAGACGGTTTCGTGACCGAAGGCAGCACCAGCAATGCTTGGATCGTCAATGCCGACGGCGCCCTGGTAACTCGGGATCTCAGCAAAGCGATTTTGGACGGCATCACCCGCTCGGCGATGCTGCACGCCTGTGCCGCCGACGGCATTGAAGTGGTTCAAGGCGGATTCACGCTCGATCAAGCAAAGAGCGGCCGGGAGGCGATGATTACCAGCACGACCGCATTCATCGCACCCGTGGTGGAGATCGACGGAACGAAAATTGGTGATGGCCGCCCCGGGCCGGTTTTTCGGCGCCTTCGCGCGCTGTACCTGGCGCATCTGAGTGCAGATCGGGACCGCTGACAAGAATGTCATCCCTAAAAATTTACATCGTCGCCACTAACAATCCGAACAAATTGGGCTACATAATGCAAAGACATGGTGGGGCGGAGATCCGCCTTATGGGGGGCACCAGAACTCGATATTCAGAGCGGATCGCTCAAAAAAAGAAGAGGAAAACAAATGGCCGACAAGGCACAAAACCTTCAAGACGTCTTTCTCAACAACGTCCGGAAATCCAAGGTCCCGGTTACAGTATTCTTGGTGAATGGCGTAAAACTTCAGGGCATCATCACCTGGTTTGATAATTTTTCGCTTCTGCTGCGCCGGGACGGGCACTCTCAGTTGGTTTATAAGCATGCGGTTTCCACCGTCATGCCGACCCAGGCAATCCAATTGTTCGAAGGCGAGGACGAGGCTGAACCAGAAGACGCGTAGTCAGCCCCGCCCGGTCAACAAGGATCGGTCCAGGGCGGCAATAGTTCATCCCCATCTGCCCCGCGGCCCGGGCAATCGTTTAGGCCGAGGGGTTGAACAGGACCTGGCGGAAGCCGTGGCCCTTGCCCGGGCGATCAACCTCGATTTGGCCTTTGCCGAAGCCGCCAAGTTGTCATCCATTCATCCGAAAACGTATTTGGGCTCCGGCAAAGTCGTGGAGCTGGCGGCGGCTGTTGCTGCCGACGATGTCGGCCTGGTGGTCTTCAACGGCGATTTGAACGCCGGCCAGCAGCGCAATCTTGAACGGGCCCTGGGCTGCAAGGTGATTGATCGCACCGGGCTTATTTTAGAAATTTTCGGTGCCAGGGCCCGGACCCGGGAAGGCGCGCTGCAGGTCGAACGCGCGGCCCTGGAATATCAACGGGGCAGGTTGGTGCGGTCGTGGACCCACTTGGAACGCCAACGCGGCGGGTTCGGTTTCCTTGGCGGCCCAGGCGAAACCCAAATCGAGGCTGACCGCCGGCACATCAGCGCCCGTATCAAACGCATTGAAAAATCCCTGGCCACCATCACCCGGACCCGGGGTTTGCACCGGGATGCGCGGGCCCGGGTTCCGTACCCGGTGGTGGCGACGGTCGGCTATACAAATGCCGGAAAATCAACGCTCTTTAATCGCCTGACCGCGGCCGATGTTTTTGCCCAAAACATGCTGTTCGCCACTCTGGACCCCACCATGCGCGGGGTCGACCTACCGTCCGGCCGGACCGTCATCTTAGCGGACACGGTGGGATTTATTTCCGGGCTGCCGGCGCCGCTGGTTGCCGCGTTCCGCGCAACGTTGGAAGAGGTGGTGCATGCCGATCTTGTCTTGCATGTGCGTGATTTTGCCCACCCGGACACCGAGGCCCAGCGCACCGACGTGATCGAGATTTTGGCCGAACTGTGCCCACCCGACCAAGACCCGCCGCCGGTGATCGAAGTCCTGAACAAAATTGATGTGCTCGGTGCGGAGGCCAAGGAGTTTGCCCAGAACAGCGCCGATCGGCATCAGGATCAGGTGGCTTTTTCAGCCCTGACGGGGGAGGGTGCCAACGATCTACTGGCCACCATTGACCATGACCTGTCGGGGTCCAGAACCATTGTCGAGGTGGAAATCCCATTGCAGGACGGGGCGGGAATCGCTTGGCTGTACGCCCGGGGCGACGTGCATGAACGCCAGGACGAGGGCGGCACGGCGCATCTAAAGGTGGGGCTGGAACCCGCGGATCTTGGGCGATTTCGAAAACGCCAATATTGACACCGGCTCGCGGCCCACATATATTTCTGGCACTCTTGATACGCGACTGCCAAGGGCAATGGGGCGCCAAAGCCGGGCATCAAGAGATTTAATTTTAGGAACAATCACTTATGGGA